>NZ_JBFARL010000053.1:0-42476 GCF_040674655.1 Actinomadura sp. NPDC049753
GTCAAGGCACGCCTTCCGCGCCTTCTCACCTGGCTGGACGAGACGAAGCCGGACGTGGTCTGCCTCCAGGAGACCAAGTGCCGCGCGGATCTCTTACTCCTGGACCAGGACGCCGGCGAGCAGCGCGTGCGCGTCCCTCCGCTCCTCGCGCGTCGCGTCCGCCCACAGCGAGGACCGGACGAGCCGGTTGCGGACCGCGACCCCGTCGCCCTCGAACCGCAGCAGCCCCGAGTCGCGGGCCGCGTCGAGGTCGCCGCCGCCGATGCCGTCCGCCCGGACGGCCCGCTCCATCGTCGCGGCGCCGAGCCACTCCTCCGCCACGGTCATCAGCACCAGGCGCCGCGCCCCGGAGGGCAGGGCGCGGTAGCGGCCCCGGTGCAGGGCGCGCAGGGAGCTGGACGGGGGCAGCGCCCGCGGCGGCGGCGCGGCGCCCGACAGCTGCCCGGACGTCAGCGCGCCGGCCAGCTCGCGGATCGCGAGGGGGCGGCCGCAGGCCAGGTCGACGATCTCCTCGGTCAGGTCGCCGCCCGCCGAGCCGTCCAGGCAGATGTCGGGCGCCGTGCCGCCGAGCGCGTCGCGCAGCACGCGCCGGCTCGCGTCCTCGGCCAGCGGCGCGAGCCGCAGCCGCCGGATCCCGGCGAGCGCGCCTCCGTCCGGCTCGCCGTCGCGGACGGAGAACAGCACCGCCACGGGCTCGTCCTCGACGCGCCGCGCCGCGAACGCCAGCACCTCCAGCGAGCCGGCGTCGAGCCGGTGGACGTCGTCGGCCCAGCACAGCAGGGGCCCCTTCCGCGCGGCCCGGCCCAGCAGCTCGCACACCGCCGTGAAAAGCACGAACGGCTCGGCGCGGGGCGCGCCGGACAGGATCGCGGCGAGGGCGTCCCGGTGCGCCGGCGGCAGCTGCGCGACCTGCTCGGAGAGGGGGCGCAGCAGCCGGTGCAGCCCCGCGTACGGGACGCCGGTCTCGCCGGGCACCCCGGTCGTGCCGAGCGTGCGCCAGCCCGTGCCGGCGCCGCGCACGGCGGCCTCCAGGAGGGCCGTCCGGCCGATGCCGGCGTCCCCGGCGACGACCAGGGCGCCGCCGTGCCCGTCCCGGGCCCGGTCGAGCATCGCCTCGATCGTCCGGAGGTCGCGTTCACGTCCGTGCAGCCGTTCGTGTGTCATGCCGGTCCCTCCTCGGCGGGAACCACCCTCGCCCGCGAGCCGTGGGGAGGCTCTATTGGACGGGGTCTCAAAAAGGGAAGGTGACCCTAGGGCAACACGGGGGCCCCGCACCGGTCCAGAGCGGGTTCCGGTTTCGGGGACGCGGCGCAATGCGGAGCGGCGGCGGTTGTGACCGCGCACAGTGTCGGCGTCCCACGATGGCCCGTGCGCCTCCGTGGTGGCACGATGAGGCCCCCGCGTTGTGCGGGACGCGCCCGTCGCTGGAGGTGGCCCGCGATGAACGTCGGCCAGGTGGACGCCGATCGCACGATCATGCGCAAGGCGGTGCTGCGGCTCGCGGACCGGCTTCCCGACCTCGCCGACCGGCTCACCGCCGAGATCCTCTCCGGTGACCGCGGCGACCGCGACGACGCCTTCCGCCACGACGTGTGGGAGATGTGCCACACCGGGCTCGGACACGGCTTCAAGACGATCCTGGACCCCGGCCGCGGCCGCGCCGACCTGGAGTGGGCGCGGCGGCTCGGGCAGCGGCGCGCGCACCAGGGGCAGCCGCTCGACCAGCTGCTGCGCTCCTACCGGCTCGCCGGGCGGGTGTTCTGGGAGGCCGTCGTCGAGGTCGTCGGACGGCACGACCCGGAGAACGTCGCGGCGCTGATCCGGCAGGCGACCCGCACCTGGGACACGATCGACCAGCAGTCCGGCGCTGCGGCCGCCGCCTACCACCGCACGGAGCTGGACCTCGCGCGGCGCAGCGAGGAGCGCGTCCAGGCGATCGTGGACGCCCTCCTGGACGGGCAGGGCGCCGACGGCGGGCTGCTCGCGACCGCCACGTCCGTCCTCGGGCTGCCCGCGACCGGCCGCTACGCCGTGGTGATGCTCGGCGCGGAGGGCGGCTTCGGGGACGGCGTGAACCGGCGGCCGGGCGACACCGGCGGGATGCGGTTCATCTGGCGGCTGCGCACCGACGCGCAGGTGGCGCTGGTCGCGCTCGGCGCCGCGGAGCTCGACGACCTCGTCGACGCCGTCCGCCCCTACGCCCGGTCGCACGCCGGCGTGAGCCCGGTCGTCGGCAGCCTCGCCGAGCTGGGCGGCGCCCGCTGGTTCGCCGAGCTGGCGCTGCGGACGTGCCGCGGCCCCGGCAACCAGATCGCCCGCCTGGACCGCCGGCTCCCCGACGCCCTCGTGCTGTCCCAGCCCCGTCTCGCCGGACGCCTCGGGGAGGTCGCGCTCGGCGGGCTCGGGGACGTCGACCCCGGGTTCCGCGACGCCCTGCTGACGACGCTGGAGACCTGGCTGGAGTGCGACGGCTCGGCGGCCCGCGCGGCCGACCGGCTGTTCTGCCACCGCAACACCGTCCTGAACCGGCTCCGCAGGATCGAGCGGCTCACCGGGCGGACCCTCGCCCGGCCCGGCGACCTGGTCGAGCTCGTCCTCGCGCTGAGCGCGCTGCGGCTGCACGGCCCCGGGGACGGCGCGCCCGGCCCGAACGCCGAGGGGCCGCCCGCGCGGGGAGGCGGGCGGCCCGGCCGGTAGGGGGCCGGTCGGCGACCGGGGTCAGGAGTTCGGGCAGGTGTCCCGGTACTCGGAGATGGTGAGGTCGCGCGAGGGCGCCGGGCACAGGAACTGGTCGTAGCGGGTGTCGTTGTCGATGTACCGCTTGAGCCAGGAGATGCTGTACTTCGCGATCGTCGTGTTCGAGGTGTTGGGCGCGAAGTGGCTGGCGCCCGCCAGCTCCAGGTACGCCTTCTCCGACGCCGCCGGGATGCTCTCGTAGAACGGCTGGGAGTGCGTGGCGACCGGCGCGACCGTGTCCGCCTGCGCGCCGATGATCATGGTGGGGACGCGCACGTCCGAGAAGTTCTTCTGCAGGTCCCACGGCGTCAGCGGGATCGCGGCCTGGAGCTGCGGCCGGTCCTCGGCGGCCTCCAGCGTCCCGCCGCCGCCCATCGAGTGGCCCATCACGCCGAGCCGGGTCGTGTCGATCCGGGTCCGGACGGTGCTGCGCTGCGTGAGGTAGTCGAGCGCGGCCTCCAGCTGCCGGGCGCGGCTGTCGGGCTGGTCGAGGCGGGTGAGGGTGTCGATCGTGAAGATGACGAACCCCTGCGAGGCGAGCCGCGGCCCGAGCCAGGCCATGCTGGTCTGGTCGGCGGTGTAGCCGGGCGCCACCGCCACCGCGCCGAAGGTCCCCTCGGCGGTGCTGGTCGGGTAGTAGATCGTCCCGCCGCCGAAGCCGGTGACGCTCAGGGAGGACACGCTCGTCTGGGACGTCGCGAAGGGGCCGCGGAGGGCCTCGATGCTCTGCTGCGTCGGGGCCGGGCCGCGCTCGTAGGGGTTGTCGGCGGCCCGCGCGGTCTGGGGGACGGCGAGGGCGGCCGCGGTCAGCGCCGCGGCGAGCGCCGTCTTCGCCGCGCGTGCGGTGAGGGTGGGCACGTCGGTTCGCTCCTGTTCCGGGGGGCGGAGCCGATGGCCGGCTCCGGAAACGGGGCGGGGCCGGTCACCCGGCTCCGGGACGCACATTCTCGGCACGCGCCGCGTCCGCCGACATCGGCGAAATCACCGGTCATTCCGGGACGCCCGCCCTGACCAGCCGGAAGAAGCCGAACGGCCGCAGCGCGGCGGGATGCACATGCGCCATCGGCGCGCCGCCGGCGGCTCCGGGGTTCGGAGGCGTGCGCGCGGGCTCGTACCCTGGCACCCGCCGCCGTGCCCCGGACTCGCGGGCGCGGGCGGCGGGGACGGCGGCCCTCGACGCGGGAAGCGGCGGGCCGGGAAGCGGGGGACGGGTGGCAGGGGCGGTACCGGCGGGGCCGCGGTCGGCACGGGTGATCGTCGGGGCGGTGCTCGCCTCGTTCGCCGCGGTGTACGCGCTGGCGGCGCCCTCGCGGACGGAGGGCGCCGCGCGGGCGGCCGCGGCGACCGCCCTCGTACTGGTGGTCCTGCTGGCCCAGTTCGTCCAGGTCGTGCCGCGCTGGCGGCGATGGCGCGGCGGCTGGAGCCTGACCGCGCAGGCGGTCGCCGCCTACGCGGGCGTCGTCGCGTTCGGGACGTCGGCGGGGATACTCGGCTTCGTCGTCGGGTCGCTGCTGCTCACGGGCGCCTGGCCGGCCGCCGCCTGCGTCCTGGCGACCGCGGCGGTGGCGGACGCCCTGCGCGGCGGCGCGAGCGCCGACGTCACGATCAGCTGCCTGCTGACCGGGCTCGTCGTCTACGGGCTGGTGCGGCTGGCCGACCGGGCCGACGACGTCGCGGCGGCCCGGTTGCCCCTCACCGTGGCGGCCGTGGAACGGGAGCGGCTGCGGATCGCGGCGGAACTGGACGGCGGGCTCGGCGACGGCCTGCGGGCGATCTCGGCCGGCAGCCGGCGCGCCCTCGACCGCCCGGAGGCCGTCGCGGACGTGCTGGCGGTGGCCAGGGAGTCGCTGAACAGGGCGCGCACGGCCGCGGCGGGACTGCGGAGCATGTCGCTGGCCCCCGAGATGGCGGCGGCGCGGGCGCTGCTGGAGGCGGCGGACGTCCGGGCCGAGGTGCGCGAGGGGCACCGGGAGCCGCTCGGCCCGGCCGGGGCGCTGCTGGCGACGGTGCTGCGCGAGGCGGTCACGGACGTGGTGCGCGCCGGTTCCGCGCGGACCTGCCTGATCGCGACGTCGGAGCGGGGCGGTCTGGTCGGGCTGCGGGTGGTCAACGACGGCGTCCGCACGGCCGAGCGCGGCGCGGAGGGGCTGGAGCAGGCGGCGGAACGGGTGCGCGCGGCGGGCGGGACCTTCTCGGCCGGGCTGGACGGGGACGGCCGGTTCGCGGTGGAGGCCACCGTCGCGGCGGGGGACCGCACCGTGAGCCTGCCCGACCGGGCGGCCTACCGGCTCTCGCTCGCGCTGCTGGCCGCGGTCCTGGCGGGGTTCTCCGTCAAGGGGCTGCTGCTGGTCCCGTGGGGGCCGCGGTGGCCGGCCGCCGCCGCGGGGCTGGCGCTGATCTCGGCGGCGGAGCTGCTGTGGGCCGGGCGCGGGCGGCCCCGGTGGTGGCCGCCGGTTCTGGCCGTCCTCTGCTTCGCCCCCCTTGCCGTCTTCGGGAAGGCGTGGCTGGGCGTCGCCGGGTTCCTCGCCGGGACGTTCCTGGTGGGGCTTCCCGCATGGGCCGCCGTCCCGCTCGTGGCGGCGTCCATGGCGGTGACGGGCGCCGCCGCGCGGGCCCTCGGGCTCGGCGCGGCGGCCGTCGCCAACTACGTGGTCAGCACGCTGGTGACGGGCCTGGTGGTGTACGGGCTCGTCCGGCTGGCGCGGCTGGTGCGGGACCTGCGGGCGGCCGGGGAGGAGCTGGCGCGGGCGGCGACCGTCCAGGAACGGCTGCGGGCCGCCCGTGACCTGCACGACCTGCTCGGGCACAGCCTGGCGGCGATCCTGCTCAGGTGCGAGCTGGCCCGCCGGCTCGCCGAGGCGGACCCGGCCCGCGCCCGCGCGGAGCTCGCCGAGGTCGTCGCCATGGCCGAGCAGGCCCGCGCGGACCTGCGCACCGCGACCGGCGGGGACGCCGAGCTCGCGCTGGACGGTGAGGCGGCGTCGGCGCGGTCGGTGCTCGCGGCCGCCGGGGTCGAGGTCGAGACCGTCCTCGGGCACCCGGTCCTGGACGGGCGCGTGTCGGCGGTTCTCGGCACGGTCCTGCGCGAGGCGGTGACGAACGTGCTCCGGCACAGCGCCGCCACCCGCTGCACCATCGCGACCGGGCGGGACGGCGCCGCCGTCTGGCTGGTCGTGGAGAACGACGGGCTCGACCCGGCGGCCCCCCGGACGGCGCCCGGCGCAGGCATCGGGAACCTGACCACGCGGCTCGCCTCGGCGGGCGGAACGCTCAGCGCGCGGGCCGACGGAGAGGGATGCTTCCGGCTGGAGGCGAGGATCGGCTAGAGCCAGCCCGCTTCGCGCGCGATGCGCGCGGCGTCGGTGCGGTTGCGGGCGTTGAGCTTGGTGACGGCGGCCGTCAGGTAGTTGCGCACCGTCCCGGCGGACAGGTGGAGGCGCCCGGCGATCTCGGGGGCCTCCGCGCCCTCGGCCGCGAGCCGCAGCACGTCGGTCTCGCGCGGGGTGAGCGGGTTGTCGGCGAGGTCCCAGGCGGTGAGCGCGAGGTTCGGGTCGAGGACCCGCTCCCCGGCGGCGACCTTCCGGATGCCGGCGGCCAGCTCCTCCGGCGGCGCCGTCTTCAGCAGGAAGCCGCGGACTCCCGCCGTCAGGGCGCGGCGCAGGTGACCGGGCTTGCCGTGCCCGGTGAGCATCAGTGTCGCGATGTCCGGAACGGCCTCGCGCAGCGCCGCCGCGGCCGCGAGGCCGTCCAGGCCCGGCATGTCGATGTCCAGCACGGCGACGTCGGGACGGGTCGAGCGGGCCGCGGGCAGCACCTCGTCCCCGCGCTCGACCTCGGCCACCACGGTCAGGTCGGGTTCCAGCCCGAGCAGTGTGGCGAGGGCGCCGCGCACCACGTGATGGTCGTCGGCGAGAAGCACCTTGATCACGGCATATGTCTACCAGCCGCCGCCGACCGCCCCGGACGGCGTCACACCCGGACCCATGACGAGGTCACGGGTGGCCGGTGACCTCCTCTCTGGTGGCCGGAACCGCAGGTCACAAGACTTGTGGGCATGAACGAGGCGGTGCGCATGGACGCGGTGAGCAAGGACGCGGTGAGCACGAACGCGGTGAGCACGAACGCGGTGAGCATGGACGCGGTGAGCAAGGTCTACGGACGGGGCAGGGGAGCGGTGGCGGCGCTGCGGGAGGTGACGGCGTCCCTCCCGCGGGGCCGGCTCACGGCGGTGATGGGGCCGTCCGGCTCGGGCAAGAGCACGTTCCTGCACTGCGCCGCGGGTCTCGACACGCCCACGTCCGGCACGGTCCGGCTGGGGGACACCGAGCTGTCCTCCATGAACGAGACGAAGCTGACCGAGCTGCGCAGGCGGCGCGTCGGCTTCGTGTTCCAGGCGTTCAACCTGGTGTCGTCCCTGACGGTGGAGCAGAACATCACCCTTCCGCTGCGCCTGTCGCGCACGCGTCCGGACAAGGCGTGGCTCACGGAGGTGGTCGCCCGCGTGGGGCTGGCGGACCGGACCGGGCACCGGCCCGGGCAGCTGTCCGGCGGTCAGCAGCAGCGGGTCGCGATCGCGCGCGCCCTGGTGACGCGCCCGGACGTCGTGTTCGGGGACGAGCCCACGGGCGCGCTCGACACGATGACGGCCCGGGACGTGCTGACGCTACTGCGCGAGACCGTGGACGGCATGGGCCAGACGGTCGTGATGGTCACGCACGACCCGGTCGCCGCCTCCTACGCCGACACGGTGCTGTTCCTGGCGGACGGACGGATCGTCGACTCGATGGACGCCCCGTCGAGCGACAAGGTCGCCGCCCGCATGACCCGGCTGGGAGCGTGGAAGTGATGTTCGGAATCGTGCTCAGCACCCTGCGCCATCGCAAGGCGGGCTTCGCGGGGGCGTTCGCCGCGCTGCTGTGCGCGGCGGCCCTGATCTGCGCGTGCGGCGTCCTGCTCGACACGGGCCTGCGCGGCTCCGTCGCGCCGGAACGGTACGCGGGGGTGCCGGTCGTCGTCACCGGCGACCAGTCCGTCCACAAGGTGATCGTCAAGAAGAAGGGCAAGCGCAAGCACAAGGCCAAGCCCCTCGCCGAACGCGTGTGGCTGCCCGCCTCCGTCGCCGCCAGGGTCCGGGCGGCGGACGGCGTCCGGGACGTCGTCACCGAGGTGACGTTCCCCGCCGAGATCGGCGCCCCCGAGGAGGACCGCCCGTCCTGGGGCCACGGGTGGGAGTCCGCCGCGCTCACCCCGTTCACCCTCCGCGAGGGCCGCGCCCCCGCCGCGGACGACGAGATCGTGGTCGACGCCGCCACGGCGCGCGCCCGCCGCCTGCACCCGGGCGCGGCGGTGCGGGTCGAGTCCGCCGTCCCCGGCACCTACCGCGTCGTGGGCGTGACCCGGCAGGCGCTCGCCCACCAGAGCGCCGTCTTCTTCTCGACGGCTCAGGCGGCCCGCCTGTCCGGCCGCGGCGGCATGGTCACCGCCGTCGGCGCCCACGGCTCGGCCGGGGCCGTCGAGGCGGCCCTGCGCGGCACCGGGGCGACCGTCCACACCGGCGGCGACCGGGGCCGGGCGGAGTTCCTCGGCGCGGAGAAGGCCCGCGTCAAGCTCATCTCCCTGGGCGGCGCCCTCGGCGGGACGGCCCTGCTCGTCGCCGTCCTCGTGGTGTCCGGAACGTTCGCGCTGTCGGTGCGGCAGCGGGAGCGCGAGATCGCGCTGCTGCGCGCGGTCGCCGCGACGCCGCGGCAGGTCCGCCGGATGATCGGGGGCGAGGCGCTGCTGGTCGGGCTCGTCGCGGGACCGCTCGGCGCGGCGGCCGGCCTGCCGCTGGCGTTCCTGCTGCGGGACGAGTTCCGCGGGCTCGGCGCCCTCCCGCCCAACCTGGACCTCGTCGTCGGCCCGTTCCCGCCGCTCGCCGCCGCGCTCGCCACCGTCCTCGCGGCCGTGGCCGCCGCCCGGATCACCGCCCGCGGCGCGGCCCGGGTCCGGCCCGTCGAGGCCCTCGGCGACGCGGCGACGGGCCGCGCCCGGCTCGGCGCCGTCCGGATCGCGGCCGGACTGGCCGTCGCGGCCGGGGCCGCCGCCCTGACGGCGCTGCTGGCGCGCCTCGACACGGAGGTGGCGTCCAGCCCGGTGACGATGCTGACCGCGATCGTCTGGACCGCGGCCGTCGCGCTCCTCGGCCCCGCCCTCGTCCGGGCCGCGACCGCCGGGCTCGCCGTCCCGCTCCGGCTCCTGCCGGGCGGCGGGCACCTGGCGGCCGCCAACCTCGCCGCGGCCGCCCGGCGCCTGGCGTCCGTCGTCACCCCGCTGACGCTGATGATCGGGCTGACCTCGACGATCCTGTTCACGCAGACGACGATCGGCCACGCCGCGACGCGGCAGGCGCGCGAGGGCACGGTCGCCGCGCACGCCGCCGGCCCCGCGGTCCCGCACGGCACCGCCGAGCGGATCCGCCGCACGCCCGGCGTGACCGCCGTGACCGAGGTCCTGCACGGCACCGTCCGGGTCGGCCTGGAGAACTACGGCGTCCAGGGCGTCACGCCGGAGGGCCTCGACCGCACCATGGACCTGGACGTCCGGGCCGGGTCGCTCGACCGCCTGGACGCCTCAGGCATCGCGGTCAGCGCCACCGCCGCCCGGCGCCTCGGCGTCCGGCCCGGGGACCGGCTGCCGCTCACCCTCGGGGACGGCACGCCGTTCCGGCCCACCGTGATCGCCGTCTACGGGCGCGGCCTCGGCTTCGGCGACCTCACCGTCGACCGCGACCTGCTGGCCGCCCACGTCGACGACCCCCGCGGCACGCTGCTGATCGCGGGCGGCCCGCCGCGCGGTCTCCCGGTCGCGGCCCCGGGCGCGCTCGCCGAGGCCCGGACGGCCGGCAACGCGGAGGTCGCCTACGTCGCCATGGGCCTGATCATCGCGTTCACCGCGATCGCCGTGGTGAACACCCTCGCGATGGCCACCGCCGGCCGGTCCCGCGAGTTCGCCGTGCTGCGCCTCGTCGGGACGACCCGGCGCCAGGTCATGGCGATGCTCGGGTGGGAGACGCTGGCCGTCGCCGTGATCGCCGCCGTCCTCGGCACCGCGATCGCCCTCGCCGCGCTCACCGCGTTCGGTGCGGGCATGACGGACGGCCCCCCGCACGTCCCGCCCCTCGGCCACCTCGGGGTCCTCGCCTGGGGGCTGCTGCTCGCCGCGGCCGCGACCTTCCCGGCCGCCCGCCTCGCCATGGCCTCCCGCCCCGCCGACGCCGTCGGCGCCCGGGAGTGACGCCGGTCAGGCGCGGCAGCGGGTGGTACCGCCGTTGACGTGGAGGATCTGGCCGACGAGCGTCGGGAGGCGCTCGTCGGCCAGGAACGCGACCGCCGACGCGATCTCCTCGGCGGTCGCGATCCGGCCGAGGGGCGCCCGGGCGGCGTAGTGGGCGCGGATCTCGTCGAGGCGCACCCCCGCGGCCGCCGCGTCCGCCTCCAGGCGCGGAGTGTCGATCGAACTCGGGGCGACGGCGTTCACCGCGATGCCGAGCGGGGCCAGTTCGCGGCCGAGCGACTTGGCGAGCGCGACGACGCCCGCCTTGGACGCCGAGTAGGCGCTGGCGTGCGGCCACCCGATCACGCCCCACTCGGAGGCGACGAACACCATCCGGCCGCCGCCACGCTCGACCATGCCGGGCATCACGGCCTGCGCGCACGCGAACGTCCCGCCGAGGTCCGCGTCGACCGTCCGCCACCAGCCGTCGCCGTTGTCCAGCCCGGTGAACGGGGCCATCGACATCTGGGCGGCGCAGGTGACCAGCAGCCCGATCTGCCCGCCCGTGCGGCGCTCCACCTCCGCCACCATCGCGGCCACCGCCGCCGGGTCGGAGACGTCCGCCGGCGCGGCGAGGCCGTTCAGCTCGGTGGCGAGCCCGGTCACGTCCCGCCCGGGCCGGTCGTTCAGGGCGACCAGCCGCCCGTCCGCCGCGAGCCGGCGCGCCACGGCAGTGCCGAGCCCGCCGCACGCCCCGGTGATCAGCGCGATCGCCATCAGATCACCGTCCCGCCGTTCGGGCTCAGGACCTCGCCGGCGCAGAACGTGCCGTCCTCGACGAGGTAGGCGGCGGCGAGCGCGACCTCCTCCGGGGAGGTCAGCCGCCCGGCCGGCAGGCTCTGCAGGAAGGACGGCCTCCGCCAGGGCGAGTCGGACGGGAGCATGGCCGTGTCCGTCGGGCCGGGCGCCACCGCGTTCACCCGCACCCCGGACGGCGCCAGCTCCGCCGCCAGGGACCGGACGAACCCGATCACCGCGCCGTTGGCCGCCGCGTAGTGCGCCTCGGCGCTCCCGCCGCCGATCGCGAGGTCGGAGGCGACCGCCACCACGGCGCCCTCGCCGCGCTCGGTCATCCCCGGCGCGACGGCCGAGCACACGTTGACCACGCCGCCGAGGTGCACGCGCAGCATCCGCCGCCAGTCGGGCCAGGCGATGTCCGACATCGGGACGATCGCGTAGTGCCCCGCCGCGCACAGCGCCGCCTCGACCGGCCCGAGCTCGCGCTCGATCCGCCGGACCGCCGCGCACACCTGCGCGCGCTCCGCCACGTCCACCCCCACCGAGTGGTCGGCGTCCGGGGCCGGGCGCAGGTCCAGCCCGGCCGTCCTCCAGCCGCGCCCCGCCAGCTCGCGCACCAGCGCGGCGCCGATGCCGCCGGCGGCCCCGGTGACGAGCGCGACCCGCCCCCGCATCCGATCACCTCGCAACAGTCGCAGAACACCAGGCAAACCCGGCATAACCGCTGGTGACAAGCGTCATGGGGATTTCTTGGCCGAACCCACCACGGCGCGCCCGACCTTTCGTGCACTTGCCCAAAACACGGTCACGGGCGCGGGAGGGCGCCGGGACGGGGTGAGAGGGTGAGGCTGTGACCAGCGATTCCGCGCTGCCGCACCTGACCGTCCGGCAGCTCCTCGAGGTGCCGCGCTTCCGGCTGCGCCTGGTCGCCGGGCAGGACGGCCTCGACCGCCCGGTCCGCTGGGCGCACTCCACCGAGCTCCCCGACCCCGGCCCCTACCTGCGCGGGCAGGAGCTGGTCCTGACGGTCGGCGCGTCGCTGCGGGACGGGGGCGCGTGCGCCGCGTTCGCCGAGTCGGTCAAGGCCGGCCGCGCGAGCGCGATCGGCTACGGGATCGGCGACGTGACCGACGCCGTCCCCGAGGAGCTGCGCGACGCCTGCGACCGCGTCGGCGTCCCGCTGCTGGAGGTGCCGCGGGAGGTCCCGTTCCTCGGGTTCACCGAGTGGTTCGCCGAGCGGCTCGCGTCCGTAGGCGACGAGCGGCACGAGCGGGAGGAGACCGGGCGGCTGCTGCGCATGGTGCGCGACGGGCTCGCGTCCGCCGAGGCGCTGCGGTCCCGGATCGACGAGGCCGGGCTCGACCCCGCGTCCCTGCTGGTGATCGCGATGGACGGCGCGGTCGAGGAGGAGCTGCCCGGCGTCCTCGGCCTGGACGACCACACGGCCCTGCTCGTCACCAACGACGCCCACGCCTGGGCCGAGCCCGCCGGCGTCGGCAGCCCCGGCCCGCTGGAGCACCTGCCGGTCTCGCTCGCCGAGAGCCTCACCGCGCTGGACACCGCGCGCCGCACCGGCGGGGTCGTGCACGCCGCCGACCTCGCCACCTTCCAGGCCCTCCTCGGCCGCCTCGACCAGGAGCAGCTGGCCCCGTTCGCCGAGCAGATCGCCCGGCCGCTGAGGGAGTACGACGCCGCGCACGGCACCCGCCTCACCGAGACGCTGCGCACCTTCCTGGACATGGGCGGCGCGGTCGGCGCGACGTCGCGGGCCCTGTACCTGCATCCCAACACCCTGCGCCACCGGCTGTCCCGGATCGAGTCGCTGACCGGTCGCGACCCGATGCGGTTCGAGGACCGGGTGGCGCTCGCGATCGCCGTCTGGGCGGGCCGCTGAGGGCCGCCCCCGGCCGGACGGTCTCACGCCGGACGATCTCACGCCGGATGGAGCGAATGCGCGAAACGCCGCATTGGAGAAACGCGTGATCAGGTGCGGTGCGCGCGGACGGCGTTCAAGTATCGCCTGATATGGGTGACTATGGGCGTTTGGACCCTTTGGACATGGGCGCCGCTCGGTCAGGCAAAGTCTTGGAAAAAACAGAAGGTGAATTTCCGCGGCGGTCCAGTCGTTCATCATGGCGGCGCGGACACCGATCCGTATCCCGCCCGTAAGTGATCGATCGGTCTTCCGGCCGGGGGCGTTCAGCGATCGCTTTCGTCACACCTGGCGCACGCGCCACCCGATTTTCGGGGTTTCAGCCACTCTGTGTATTCATTATCGTCCCGAACCGGTGCGCGGACAGGTCCGAATTTCACTTTTCCGGCCGCCTCTGGGGCGCGGGGTCTAGGTTTGCCGCGAGAGGTGCCCGTACCTGCTGGAAGGAGCGTCAGACATGACGGATACCACCCGGGGCCCGGGAAAGGGATCGGACACCAAGATCAACACAGAGGTGCCGCAGTCGGCGCGGATCTGGAACTACTGGCTCGGCGGGACCGACAACTACGAGGTCGACCGGCTCGCCGGCGACCACTACGTCTCGCTGTACCCGGGCATCGTGGAGATCGCCCGCGCGGGCCGCTACTTCATGGACCGGGCGATCCGGTTCCTCGCCCGCGAGCGGGGGATCCGCCAGTTCATGGACTGCGGGACCGGCCTGCCCACCGTCGACAACACCCACGAGATGGCCCGCCGCGCCGCCCCCGACGCCAAGGTCGTCTACGTCGACAACGACCCGCTCGTCCTCGCGCACGCCCGCGCCCTGATGAACGAGGGCCGCACCGCCTACATCGACTGCGACCTGCACGACCCGAAGACGATCATGGATCGGGCCTCGGAGCTGCTGGACCTGTCCGAGCCCGTCGGCCTGATGATCATCGGTGTGCTGGGGCACATCGTCGACCCCGACGAGGCCTACGGCGTCGTCCGCGGGCTGATGGACCCGCTGCCGTCCGGCAGCTACCTCATCCTGCACGACTCCACCGACGAGAACGAGAGGTTCAACGCGGCGCAGCGCGCCTACGACGAGACCGGCGCGATCCCGTTCCGGCTGCGGAGCCCCGAGTTCATCCGCGGCTACTTCGACGGCCTGGAGCTGGAGGAGCCGGGGCTGGTGACGAGCGGGGCGTGGCGTCCCGAAGTCGGGCCGATCGAGGGCGAGAGCCTGCCGACCAGGTGCGGGGTGGCCCGCAAACCCTGACGCGCCGTGCCGGGAACCGCCTCCGCGGCCCGGGCCGCGCGGCCGGGACGGTAAGTAACATACGGTCTTATCTCCGACGCGTAGCGTGAACTATAGTCGGAGCGGTCGTCCGTGCCGTCTTCTGATGAGGAGTCCCCCTTGGCCTCCGTCACGATCACCGGCAGCAGGAAACCGTCGTCGGGGCGAAGCGCTCCGGCCGGCGCGGTCCGCGCGCAGGGCGACCCGCTCGTCCCGCGCATGCTCCTCGGCAAGCGGCTCCGCGAGCTGCGGGAGGCGGCCCGGCTGTCCCGGCCCGGGGCCGGCCTGGCGATCGGCGCGTCCGAGTCGAAGATCGCCAGGCTGGAGCTGGGCCGCACCCGCGCCAAGGCCGGCGACGTCGCCGGCCTGCTCGACCGCTACGGCGCCGACCCCGGCGAGCGCGCGACCCTGCTCGCCCTGGCCGAGCAGACCGGCGCGCGGCCCTGGTGGCACGGCGACGGCGACATCGTGCCGCGCTGGGTCCGCGACTACCTGAGCGCCGAGCAGGCGGCCAAGCTCGTCCGCACGTTCGAGGCCCAGTTCGTCCCCGGCCTGCTCCAGACCGAGGACTACGCCCGCGGCCTGGTCCGCAGCCTGCGCCTTGAGTCCGAGGACGAGGTCGAGCGGCGCGTCGAGCTCCGGACGCGGCGCCAGCGCGTTCTGCGCCGCCGGCCGCGCCCCCTCAACCTCTGGGTCGTGCTCGACGAGGGGGCGCTGTGGCGTCCCGTCTGCGCACCCGAGACGATGCGCATGCAGATCAAGCACATCATCGAGCAGTGCAGGCGGCCGAACGTCACGATCCAGATCGCGCCCCTCGGCATCTCCGGCCAGGTGGCCGGCGACGGGTCGCTCACCCTCGTCCGGTTCCCGCAGCAGGGCCTCCAGGACATGGTCTATCTGGAGCGTCCCGACAATGCCGTCTACCCGACGCGGCGCGCCGAGATCGAGCACCACTGGCACATTTTCAACACGCTGGTCACCGAGGCCGCACCGCCCGAGCAGACGCCCCGGATACTCGCGCGAATCCTCACCACCTACTGAACCGGCCACCGCCCGTTCCGCCCGGATCGCCGCCTCTGCCCCGCCGGACCGTGATCGTTCGCAGGTGAATGCACGATGACCGCCGGTGATCGCCGGACCCTCCGATTCCGTGTTCCCGCCTGACCGCTTCCGGCCTATTTTCATAAAGGACGGAAATTCGGGAGGCTCAGCGCGGCCGACCGGGGACGTACGCGTCATGGGCCCCGTCGATGGCCATGTTTACCGGCCGGCCACCCGGTTAACGGGCATCGATGTACGCCCCCGCGCCGCCACCGCCCCAGGGGGAACGCCATGTCCGTCAGCGAGCGTTTGTGGAACGCCACCGAGGAACGCCGGGCGAGGACCGAACTGCAGTCCGGGGAGAACTTCCCCGTCGCCTCCCGGCTGCTGCCCGCGCGCCACCGCGCGCACCTGCTCAACGTGTACGGGTACGCCCGCCTGGTCGACGACATCGGCGACGAGGCGCCGCCGGGCGAGCGGGCGGGCCTCCTCGACCTCGTCGAGCGCGACCTCGACCGCGTCTACGCGGGGGAGCGGCCGGAACTGCCCGTGCTCCGCGACCTGGCCGCGACGATCGTCGCCCGCCGCATCCCCGCCGAGCCGTTCCGCCGCCTGATCCAGGCGAACCGCCAGGACCAGGAGGTCACCCGGTACGCGACGTTCGACGACCTCCTCGGCTACTGCGCGCTGTCCGCCGATCCGGTCGGGCACATCGTCCTGCACGTCTTCGGCGCCGCCACGCCGGACCGGCTGCGCCTGTCGGACAGGGTGTGCTCCGCGCTACAGATCATCGAGCACTGCCAGGACGTCGGCGAGGACCACCGCAACGGGCGCGTCTACCTGCCCGCGGACGACCTGCGGCGGTTCGGGTGCACCGAGGACGACCTCACCGCCCCGGCGACCCCGACCCGGCTGCGCGGCGTCGTGGCGCTCCAGGCCGAGCGGGCGCGGCGCATGCTCGACGAGGGCGCCGAGCTCACCGGCGGGCTCCGGGGGTTCGCGCGCATGGCCGTCGCCGGATACGTCGCGGGCGGCCTCGCCGCCCTCGACGCGCTGGAGCGCGCCGCCTACGACGTCCTGCCGGGCCCGCCGCGGCCGAGGAAGGTGCGGCTGCTCGCCGAGTGGTCGCGGACCATGGGAAGGAGAAGGGCAGCATAGATGGACGCATCCACCGCCTACCGGCACTGCGAGAGCGTCGTGCGCTCCGAGGCGCGCAACTTCTCGTACGGGATCCGGCTGCTTCCCCCGCCCAAACGGCGGGCCCTCAGCGCCGTGTACGCGTTCGCCCGGCGGATCGACGACATCGGCGACGACCACGGCGCGCCCGCGGCGGACCGGCTCGCGAAGCTCGCCGCCGAGCGGGCGCGGCTCGCCGACCCCGCCGCCCACCCCTCCGACCCGGTGCTGGTCGCGCTGGCCGACGCCGCCCGCCGCCACGCGATCCCCCTCGACGCGTTCGGCGAGCTGATCGACGGCTGCGAGGCCGACGTGCGCGGCGAGACCTACGACACCTTCGACGACCTCCTCTGGTACTGCCGCTGCGTCGCCGGCACCGTCGGCCGCCTGTCGCTCGGCGTGTTCGGGACGGCCGACCCCGCCGCGGCCGTGCCGCGCGCCGACGCGCTCGGCGTCGCGCTGCAGCTGACGAACATCCTCCGCGACGTCCGGGAGGACGGGGCGAACGGCCGCGTCTACCTCCCCGCCAAGGACCTCGCCCGGTTCGGGTGCACCCTGGAGCGCGACGAGGCGGGCCGGACCGCCGACGACCCCGACCGGCTGGCGGGCCTCATCCGCTTCGAGGCGGACCGGGCGGGACAGTGGTACGCCGACGGCCTGAAGCTGCTGCCCATGCTCGACCGGCGCAGCGCCGCGTGCGCGGGCGCGATGGCGGGCATCTACCGGCACCTGCTGCGGCGCATCACGGCCGATCCGCTGACCGCGCTGGAGACGCGGACGTCCCTGCCCGCCTGGGAGAAGGCGACCGTGTCCGCCATGGCGATGGCCGGGATCCACCGGTGAGCGCCCGCGACGGCGGCCCGCCGGAGGTCGCGATCGTCGGCGGCGGGCTCGCCGGGGTCACCACCGCGCTGGCGCTCCAGGAGACGGGGGTCCGCGCGACGATCTACGAGGCGCGTCCCCGGCTCGGCGGCGCCACCCACTCGTTCTCGCGGGACGGGCTGACGGTCGACAACGGGCAGCACATCTTCCTGAAGTGCTGCTCGGCGTACCGGGGGCTGCTCGCACGGCTGGACGCGCTGGACCGCGTCCGCGTCCAGGACCGCTTCGACGTCCGCGTCCTGACCCCGGACGGCCGCGCCGGACGGATCCGCCGTGTGAAGGCCCCGGGGCCCCTGCACCTGCTGCCCGCGCTCGCCGGGTACCGGCTGCTCCCGCCGTCCGACCGGCTGCGGGCGGTCGGCGCGTCGCTGGCGCTCGACCGCCTCGACCCGGCCGACCCGTCGCACGAGCGGATCAGCATGGGCACCTGGCTCGCCGAGCACGGGCAGGGCCCCTGGGCGCGCGAGGCGCTCTGGGAGCTGTTCGTCACGGCCGCGCTCAACGCCCGCCTGGACGGCGCCGCGCTCGGCCCCGCCGCGTTCGTGTGCCGGACCGCGCTCCTCGGCCGCCCGGACGCCGCCGACATCGGCGTGCCCGCGGTCCCGCTCGGCGACCTGCACGGCGCGCTCCCGGCGGCCAGGATCGAGCGGGACGGCGGCCGGATCCGGCTGAACGCGAAGGTGACGGCGATCGACGCAGGCCCGAAGCTCGTCGTGAACGGCGCCCCCGTCGGCGCCGACGCCGTCGTGGTCGCCGTGCCCCACCGGGCGGCGGCCGCGCTCGTCCCCGAGGAGGCGGCCCCCGGCCGGGCGCGCTGGGGCGGCCTCGGCTCCAGCCCGATCGTCAACGTCCACGTCGTCTACGACCGTCCCGTCCTGCGGGTCGACGGCACCGACCTGCCGTTCGCGGCGGCGGTCGGCTCGCCCGTCCAGTGGGTGTTCGACCGCACCGGGGTCAGCGGCCTCACCGGCGGCGGCCAGTACCTGGCGGTCTCGGTCTCGGCGGCCGACCGCTGGATCGACGCGCCCACCGCCGCGCTGCGCGCGGTCTACCTCGCCGAGATGGAGCGGCTGTTCCCGGCCGCGCGGCGCGCCCGCGTCACCGACTTCTTCGTGACGCGGGAGCGGCACGCGACGTTCCGCCAGAGCCCCGGCAGCGACGCGCTGCGTCCCGCGTCCGCGACCCGGCTGCCGTGGCTGTTCCTCGCCGGCGCGTGGACGGACACGGGCTGGCCGGACACGATGGAGGGAGCCGTGCGCAGCGGCCTGACCGCGGCCCGGCTCGTCCGCCGCCACCTGCGCCGGACGGCTCCGGACGGGGTGAGCGGCCGATGACCGTCCCGACCTCGATCACCGGCGGGCGCGCCCTGGTCGACCAGGCCATGCGCGCGTCCGCGGAGCGGCTCGACCCGTGGACCCGCCGCGTCGTCGCCTACCACCTCGGATGGACCGACGAGAACGGGGAGCCCGCCGCCGCGGGCGGCAAGGCGCTGCGCCCCGCGCTGGCGCTGCTGTCCGCGCGGGCCGCCGGCGCGGCCGAGGAGACGGCGCTGCCCGGTGCCGTCGCCGTCGAGTTCGTGCACGCGTTCTCGCTGCTGCACGACGACATCATGGACGGCGACCGGACCCGCCGGCACCGTCCCGCCGCCTGGACGGTGTTCGGCCCGTCCGCCGCCATCCTCGGCGGCGACGCGCTGATGGCGCTGTCGGAGAACCTGCTCCTGGACCAGCAGACGCGCGGCGCCCACTGGGCGGCGCGCGCGCTGACCGCCGCCACGCAGCGGCTCATCGCGGGCCAGGCGCTCGACATCGGGTTCGAGCAGCGCGACGACGTCGCCCTCGACGAGTGCCTGGCGATGGCGGCCGACAAGACGGGCGCCCTGCTCGCCTGCGCGTGCTCGATCGGGGCGATGCTGGCCGAGGGTCCCGCCCGGCTCGTCACCCACCTGACCGGCTTCGGCGCCGAGATGGGCCTCGCGTTCCAGCTCGTCGACGACCTGCTCGGCATCTGGGGCAGCCCGGCCACGACCGGCAAGCCCGTCCTGGCCGACCTGCGGGCGCGCAAGAAGTCGCTTCCGGTGGTGTACGCGCTGAACGCCGGGGGCCCCGAGTCGCGGCGGCTCGCCGCGCTGTACGCCGACCCAGGGCCCCCGTCCGAGGACGCCCTGCGGGAGACGGCCCGGCTCGTCGAGGCGGCGGGCGGGCGCGACTGGGCCGCCGCCGAGGCCGACCGCCGCGTCGCCGCCGCCGGGCGCCACCTCGACGACTCGGGCATGGACGGCGCCGTGGCCGCCGAGTTCCGCGACATCGCGCTGTTCGTCACCGCCCGCGACCACTGACCCCGCCGCGCCGGCGAGAAGGGAAGCGCTGCATGACCACCACCGACGTGTCCGGACTCACCGGCGCGGCCGCCGCCGCCGTCGACGCCGCCCGCGACCACCTGATCGGCCTGCAGTCGCCCGAGGGCTGGTGGAAGGCCGAGCTGGAGACCAACGTGACCATGGACGCCGAGGACCTGCTGCTCCGCCAGTTCCTCGGCATCCGCTCCGACGCCGACACCAAGGACGCGGCGCGCTGGATCCGCTCCCGGCAGCGCGACGACGGCACGTGGGCGAACTTCCACGGCGGCCCGGCCGACCTGTCCACGACGATCGAGGCGTACGTCGCCCTGAGGTTCGCCGGGGACCCGGTGGACGCCGCGCACATGCGCAGGGCCGCCGCGTACGTGCGGGAGGCGGGCGGCGTGGAGGGCAGCCGCGTCTTCACCCGCATCTGGCTGGCGCTGTTCGGCCAGTGGTCCTGGGACGACCTGCCGGTCATGCCGCCCGAGCTGATGCTCCTGCCGAGCCGCGTCCCCCTGAACGTCTACGACTGGGCGTGCTGGGCGCGGCAGACGATCGTCCCGCTGACGATCCTCGGGTCGCTGCGTCCGGTCCGGGCTCTGCCGTTCGACCTGCCCGAGCTGCGCTGCGGCGTGGTGCCGGTCAGGGGCGCCCGCGGCTGGGGGGCGGCGTTCAACGCCCTCGACCGCGTCCTGCACGTGTACGAGAGGCGGCCGGTGCGCCCGCTGCGCCGGGCGGCGCTGCGCCGGGCCGCCGACTGGATCGTCGCCAGGCAGGAGGCCGACGGCTGCTGGGGCGGGATCCAGCCGCCGTGGGTGTACTCGCTGATGGCGCTGCACGAGCTCGGCTACGGCCTCGACCATCCGGTCATCAGGCGCGGACTGGACGGGCTCGAACGCTTCACGATCCGCGACGGGAAGGGACGCCGCCTTGAGGCGTGCCAGTCGCCCGTCTGGGACACGGTCCTCGCCGTGAACGCGCTCGCCGACGCGGGCGTGGCCGCCGACCACCCGTCCCTGCTGAGGGCGGCCGAATGGATCGTCGGCGAGGAGGTCCGCGGGCCGGGGGACTGGGCGGTGAAGCGGCCGGACGTCCCGCCGGGCGGCTGGGCGTTCGAGTTCGACAACGACGTCTACCCCGACACCGACGACACCGCCGAGGCGATCCTGGCGCTGCGCAAGGCCGCCTTACCGGCGGCGGAGGAGCCGATCAGGCGGGCCGTCCGCTGGCTGGAGGGGATGGCCTCGCGCGACGGCGGCTTCGGCGCCTTCGACGCCGACAACACCCGCGAGCTGTGCACGAAGCTGCCCTTCTGCGACTTCGGCGCCGTCATCGACCCGCCGTCCGCCGACGTCACCGCCCATGTCGTCGAGGCGCTGGCCAAGGAGGGCCTCGCGGAGTCGGCCGTGGTCAGGCGCGCCGTCGTGTGGCTGCTCAGGGCGCAGGAGGCGGACGGCTCGTGGTTCGGGCGCTGGGGGGCGAACCACGTCTACGGCACGGGCAGCGTGGTGCCCGCGCTCGTCGCGGCCGGGGTGCGTCCCGGCAAGCCCGCGATCCGGCGCGCCGTGGTCTGGCTGGAGGACCACCAGAACCCCGACGGCGGCTGGGGCGAGGACCTGCGCTCCTACGACGACCCCGCGTGGATCGGGCGGGGCGAGTCCACCCCGTCGCAGACGGCCTGGGCGCTGCTGGCGCTGCTCGCCGCCGGCGAGCGCACCCCGGTCGTGGAGGCCGGCGTGCGGTGGCTCGTCGACCACCAGCGCCCGGACGGCAACTGGGACGAGGACCAGTTCACCGGCACCGGCTTCCCCGGCGACTTCTACATCAACTACCACCTGTACCGCCTGGTCTTCCCCTTGAGCGCGCTCGGCCGCTACCTGGAGGGCGCGGCATGAGGCGGGCGCGCGGACCGGGGGAGACCGCCGAGTTCACCCTGCACGAGGAGGTCCGGACACCATGAGCATGCCGCTCCGCCAGAGCCTTCGCATCGGGGGCTACATCCTCCGCAACAAGCTGCGCGGCCGGGAGAAGTTCCCGCTCATCGTCGAGCTGGAGCCCCTGTTCGCCTGCAACCTCGCCTGCGCCGGCTGCGGGAAGATCCAGCATCCGCACGACGTGCTGAGGAAACGCATGCCGGTCGAGCAGGCGCTCGCCGCCATCGAGGAGTGCGGCGCGCCGATGGTCTCCATCGCGGGCGGCGAGCCGCTGATGCACCCGCAGATCGACGAACTGGTGAACGAGCTCGTCCGCCGCAGGAAGTTCGTCTTCCTGTGCACGAACGCGCTGCTCATCCCCAAAAAGATCGACAAGTTCGCGCCGTCGCCGTACTTCGCGTGGGCGGTGCACATCGACGGGCTGCGGGAACGCCACGACGCGTCCGTCTGCAAGGAGGGCGTCTTCGACGACGCCGTCGCGGCCGTCAAGGAGTGCAAGCGGCGGGGCTTCCGCGTCACCACCAACACGACGATCTTCAACACGGACACGCCGCAGACCGTCATCGACGTCATGAACTACCTCAACGACGACCTCCGGGTCGACGAGATGATGATCTCGCCGGGCTACGCCTACGACAAGGCGCCCGACCAGGACCACTTCCTCGGCGTCCAGGAGACGCGGGAGCTGTTCCGCAAAGCGTTCGGGGACGGCAACCGCAAGCGGTGGCGCTTCAACCACTCGCCCCTGTTCCTGGACTTCCTGGAAGGCAAGGTCGACTTCCCCTGCACGGCCTGGGCGATCCCGTCCTACTCCCTTTTCGGCTGGCAGCGTCCCTGCTACCTGATGTCGGACGGCTACGCGCAGACCTACCGGGAACTCCTGGACGAGACCGACTGGGACTCCTACGGAAGGGGACGCGACTCACGCTGCGCCAACTGCATGGCCCACTGCGGCTACGAACCCACGGCCGTCTTCTCGACCCTCGGCTCCCTGAAGGAGTCCTTGCGGGCCGTCCGCTCGGTCTGACCTCTCTCTCCGAGGCCCGTTCCGCCCGGCACCGGCGTCCCGCCGATGCCGGGCGTCTTCAGGGACGGCCTACTTGAGGGACGGCCTACTTGAGGGACGTCGGCCGGTACGCCTTGTACTCGTCGCCCGAGGAGAGCCCGTAGTCGAGCTTGCGGTGGTCGGTTCCGTACCGGCCGCGCTGCTCGTAGGCCCAGTACGACGAATGCTCCTTGTCGGCCCACTTCTCGAAGATGACGACGTGCCGGGTGGTGTTGCTGCCGAGGGCGTCCATGACGAGGTCGCCCTTTTTCAGCTCGGAGATCGTGATTCGCTCGGTGTACCGCGACGAGGTGAGGCCGACGGTGTTCGTCCCGGGCTTGGGCAGTCCCAGCGCCATGGACACGTAGCCCGAGCAGTCGGTGCGGTAGCCGTCGTGCGTGCTGGTCTGGCTGTAGGGGACCCGCTGGCCGGTGTGCGGATGCCAGGTCCTGGCCCGCGTGATGACCTTGGACCGCGCGTCCGGCTTCGGTTCGGCGGCCTGCTTCCGGGGCTCGGCCTTCGCCGGCGTCTCGGCCTTCGCCGGCGTCCGGGCCTTCTCCGGCGCCTTGTACTCCTTCTGGACCTGGGCCTGTGCTCTGACCTGCTCCTGCGGCGCCGCCTGCCGCGGCGCGGTCCGCTGCTGCGGCACGGTCTGGACGGCGGCGACCGTCTCGGTGGAGGCGTGCTGCAGGGTCGTCGGCATGGCCGCCGTCGCGCCGAAGACGGCGAGGCCCGTCAGCGTGACGGTGGCCCAGGGACCGGGCCGGAGAACGCGCGGCCGGTTGACGTGCTTGCCTTTCAAGGGGGGCTCCTTGCTTCCATGTGCCGCCTACCGGGTTAGCTGACGGGTTCGGACGTGGAAGTCGCCCTACGGCCTGAGCAGGCCGATTCACCCCAGTTCGGGTTGGGTCCCCGGCTCCGCGCCACGGCGGACTCGGCGGGTGCCGCTGGGAGACAGCGGCGCTGACGATGTGGGGCCCGATCGATGAGGGATCTCGGGCCTTGTCGCGCGGGGACGGTGCCCCGCACCACCGGGCTCGCGAACACCACGGTGGGACAAAACGCCTGGACGGCGTCTTGAAGGGGCAAAGCTACTGAAATCACCAAGAGACGGCAAGGTCGCGGGCGGTGATTCCGCAGCTCAGTGCCGTGCCGACCCGGCGGTCCGGCCGTCGTCGGCCGCCGGTGCGGGCGTGCCGGGAAGGCGATCGAGGCACGATCCACCCCTAGACGGAGAAGAAACCTCCAGTTAATATCCGGAGGAGAACCCTTCACTTAGAGGAGGTGGGTTCCATGACCGCCACCACGGCGCGGACCGCGTCCGGTCCGTCCGCGGGCGTCCCGAACCGGCGCTGGGCGGCGCTGGTCGTCATCGCCGTCGCCCAGTTGATGATCGCGCTGGACGCCACCATCGTGAACATCGCGCTGCCGACGGCCCAGCACGCGCTCGGCTTCGGCGACGCCGACCGGCAGTGGGTGATCACCGCGTACACCCTGTCCTTCGCCGGGCTGCTCCTGCTCGGCGGCCGGATCGCCGACCTGGTCGGGCGGCGCCGCAGCTTCCTGGCCGGGCTGGCCGGGTTCGCCGTCGCCTCGATGATCGCCGGGGCCGCGCCCGGCTTCGGGGTCCTCGTGGTCGGGCGCGCCCTGCAGGGGGCGTTCGCCGCGCTGCTCGCGCCCACCGCCCTGTCGCTGCTGGCGGTGACGTTCACCGAGCCCAAGGAGCGCGCGAAGGCGTTCGGCGTCTACGGCGCCGTGGCGAGCAGCGGCGCGGCGGTCGGGCTGCTGCTCGGCGGCGCGCTGACCCAGTACGCCGACTGGCGCTGGTGCCTCTACGTCAACGTCGCGATCGCCGCGGCCGCGGCGGTGGCGGGACGGATCGTCCTTCCCGCGCCGCCGGGCCTCCCCGGGGGCCGCGTCGACTGGATCTCCGCCGTCCTCGTCACCGGCGGCCTGGCGGCCGTCGTGTACGGCGCGGGCGAGGCCGCCCCGCACGGCTGGGACGCCTGGCGGACCACCGCGCCGCTCGCGGTCGGCGCCCTGGCGCTCGCCCTGTTCGCCGTGCGCCAGGCCAGGCACGCCGCGCCGCTGCTGCCGCTGCGGATCCTCGCCGACCGCGGCCGGGCCGGCGCCTACCTCGCGGTGGCCACCGCGGTCGTCGGCGCCTTCGGGGTCTTCCTCACGCTCACCTACTACCTCCAGGTGGTCGCGCACTTCTCCCCGATGCGCACCGGGCTGGCGTTCCTGCCGATGGCCGTCGCGAACTCCGCGAGCGGCTACCTCGTCGGCGCCCGGCTCACCCGGCGGGTGCCCGCCCGGCTGCTGATCGCCGCCGGCCTGCTCATCGCCGCGGCCGGGCTGGCCGTCCTGACCCGGCTCGACGCGGGCAGCGGCTACGCCACCGCCGTTGTCCCGGTCGAGGTCCTGCTCGGGATCGGCATGGGCGCCGTGTTCCCGCCGGCGTTCTCACTGGCGACCGCGGGCGTCTCCCCGCGCGAGGCCGGGGTCGCCGCCGCGGTCGTCAACGCCGCGTCCCAGATGGGCGGATCGATCGGGACCGCCGTCGTCAACACCGTCGCGATCGGCGCGACCGCGGGCTACCTGCGCGAGCACGGCCCGGCCGCCTCGCGGGCGGGCGCCCTCGTGCACGGCTACACCACCGCGGCGACCGTCTCGGCACTGGCCCTGACCACCGTGGCCGTCCTGGTGATGCTCCTCATCCGGACCCCGCCCTCCTCGGACGCGACCGACCATCCCTCCCAGTGACCGCAATGGCCGACCACCGTGCCGGAACCGCCGGGTCGAGGTCGGGGAGGCCGGTGCAGGTGCCGAGCCGACAGCGCGCCGGACGCGCCGCATGGAGATGGACGGCCCGCCACACCCCCGCATCGCCGTCAGCAGACCAGGCCGCCTGCGCCCGCGGCCGCGGGCGTGCCGTCAGGTCCGAAGGTGCGGGGGTGTGGTCGGGGAGACGGGCGGCGGGTCAGACGCCCAGTTCGGCGGCGGCCAGGGCGGTGCCCTCCACGCGGGCGGCGATCTTCGCGAAGGCCGTGTCGCGGGACGTGGAGGTGTCGTCGGCGAACGGGGAGAACCCGCAGTCGTCGCACGTGCCGAGGCGGTCGACGGGGAGGTGGCGGGCCGCGGCGAGGACGCGGTCGCGGATCTGCTCGGGCGTCTCGACGCGGGGGTCGATGGGGTCGACGACGCCGACGAAGACGCGGGCGTCCGCGGGCAGGTGCTCGCCGACGATGGCCAGGATCCGGTCGGGGTCGGGCTCGCTGGCCAGCTGGAGGTAGAAGTTGCCGGCCCTGAGCTGGAACAGCTTGGGCAGCAGCCCCGCGTAGTCGACGTCGAGGCTGTGGGTGGAGTCGAGGTCGCCGCCCGGGCACACGTGCACGCCGATCCGGGCGCGCTCGTCGGCGGAGAAGCGCTCCAGGACCCGGTTGTTCAGCGCGATGAAGGAGTCGAGCACGCCGCCGCTGGGGTCGAGTTTGAGCGACAGACGGCCCTCGGTGAAGTCGAGCTGCACCACGTGGGCGCCCGCGTCCAGGCAGGAGCGGATGTCGGCCTCGGCCTCGTCGACCAGGTCGTCCAGGAACATCTCGCGCGGGTAGCCGTCGATGCCGTCGGCCGGGTACAGCAGGCTCAGCGCCGAGGGGGCGATCACGGCCTGCTTGACCGGCGCGGTCGCGTGGCGCTGGGCGGCGCGCAGGTAGTCGACGGCGTGGCCGGTGTAGCGGAACGGGCCCGCCGTCAGCCGCGGCAGCTGCCGCTGGTGCCCGTCGGCGAACGGGATCACCGCGCCGTCGGGGGCCAGGTCGGCCAGGCCCGCGATCGGGTAGGTGGCGAAACTCGGCTTGGACTGCTCACCGTCGGTCACCACCGGAGAGCCGAGCTCCTCCAGCCGGCGCAGGGTCTCGCGCACGGCGCGGTCCTGGGCGGCGGCCAGCTCGGACGGCGAGGCGGTGAGCAGTTCCTGGGGACGCGGGATGCTGCCGATGGGCTCTGTGGGGAGGGGCATACCCCGAGGCTACGCTACTTAAAGTAGCGAGAGAAGCGCTCATCGTGACCAGAGGTGGCCGTGTGAATCTTCGGCGACGTCGCGGCGTCCTCGCGGCGAATCCCCGCGGACCCGCGCGCCGATAGCATTCGCGGGTGGCTGATGGGGGAGTGCCGATCGCGGCGGACATGGATCCCCGGCGGATCCACGCCGCGCTGAGCCTGCTGGCGGACCGGCGCTGGCGGACGCTCGGCGAGCTGGTCCGGGAGACGGGCGCGCCGCGGCGCTCGGTGGAGTCGCTGCTGGCCGGGCTCTCGCTGGAGCACGCCGGCGGCGACCGGTTCCGCCTCACCCCGGAGCAGGGCGCCGAGATCGCCGAGTCCCTGCGCACCGGGTACCGTCCGCTCGACCCGGCCGACCCCGTCGGGCACCTGCTCCCCGAGTACGCCGCCGTGGTGGAGCGCGTGGCCGGGCTGATCGAGCGGGCGCCGCGGGCGCGGCACGTCCTCGACCATGTGTCGGCCACACCGGAGACGGTCGTGCGGCGGGCGCTGCTGCTGGGAGCGCGGTTCTGGCTGCCGGGCACGCGCCTGCTGTGCGTCGGGGACCACGATCTGACCTCGCTGGCCGTCGGGCTGGTCCATCCGGGCGTGCAGACCACCGTCGTGGACGTCGACGAGCGGATCCTGGCCTACATCGACGCATGCGCCGCCGACCTGGGGCTGGACGTGCGCACCCGCTGGGCGGACCTGAGGCTGGGGCTGCCTGCGTCGGCCGTCGAGTACGCGGATCTGGCGGTGACCGATCCTCCGTACACGCCGGAAGGCGTCGGGTTGTTCGTGGCCCGGGCGGTGCAGGGCCTGCGAGACCAGGGGCAGGGGCGCGTTCTGCTGGCCTACGGGGCGAGCGACCGCACCCCGATGCTCGCGCTGAAGGTCCAGCAGGCGCTGCAGGATCTGAACCTGGTGAGCGAGGCCGTCTACCCGGACTTCAACGGCTACTTCGGCGCGGAGGCGATCGGTTCGCGCGCCGACCTGTACATCCTGCGGCCGACCGGCAAGAGCCTGCCGGCCGCCGGGGCCCGCGCCGACCGGTTCGCCACCGCCATCTACACCCAGGGGCCCCAGGCCGTCGAAGCCCGGACGGCGGTGCACGCGTCGCCCGACGACGTCGCCGACCTGCGGCCGGACGTCCTGGTCGGTGACTGGCCCAAGCAGGTGCTCCCGCAGGTGCCGCGGGTGCGGCTGACGACGTGGCTGGCCAAGCCGTACGCCGCGCGGGTGCGGCGCGCGGCCGTCGCGCTGCCCCCGGGGCTGGAGGGCGCGCTGGTCCGTGTGCTGCTGGCCACGCGCGCCGAGCAGGTGCGGGTGTTCCTGCCCGAGCCCCCCGGCGACCTGGCCGACGAGGCCGCGTCGCTGGCGCCCGTGTACGAGCTGACCCGGCGCGGCTCGACCGTGGACGCGGTGCGCACCCCGTCCGGCACGGACGACCGGCCGCGGCGGATCGTGCGCGCCATCATGGACCGGGCGCACGGGAAGGTCGCCAACGTCTGGCGCGACGCCCTGATCGACGCGAACGCGGGCCTCACCAAGCGGCAGGCCCGCACGGTCGTGGCCGACGCCGCCCCGTGGGCGCGAGACGTCACCCCGCTCGAACTGCCGCTCCACCGCCTGCGCGACCTGCCCACCGCCGTCCACACCTCCCTGGACCTCGTCCCCCCGCCCCCAGCCGATTAGAACCGCGGCCGGTACGGGCTGAGCTCGGCGGTCTCCGGACGCGATCTGGACCGTACCCTGGCGGTGGCCGGCCGGCTCCGCGCGGGACAGGTCACCGTCAACGACACCAGCGACCACTGGGAGCTGCATCTGCCGTTCGGCGGTGCGCCGGGCACCGACAGCGGTCACGGCCGGCTGGGCGGCCGCTCCATCGCGGAGGCCGTCACGGAGAGCCAGTCGATCTCCGTCGGCCTGACCCCGCCCTGGCGCTGAGGCAAAGGAGCCGAAGATGAACGATCCGGTGGCGGCGGCCACGCACTCCGGGGTGCTGGAGGAGGTCGAGCGGCGGGTGCTGTGGCTTTCCACGGCCATCGTGCACCACGCCAACCGCGTCCGGCCCAACCCGTCCGGGCTGAAGGTGGGCGGCCACCAGGCGTCCTCGGCGTCGATCGCGTCGATCATGACGGCGCTGTGGTTCCGGCACCTCGGGCCGCAGGACCGCGTCTCGGTCAAGCCGCACGCCTCCCCCGTCCTGCACGCGATCAACTACCTGCTCGGCGAGCTCGACGAGCGGTACCTGACGACCCTGCGCGAGTTCGGCGGCCTGCAGAGCTACCCGAGCCGGACCAAGGACCCCGACCCGGTCGACTACTCCACCGGATCGGTGGGCATCGGAGCCACCGCGCCGATCTGGGGCGCGGTCGCCCGCCGGTACGTGGAAGGGGCGCCCGCGGGACGCCAGTACTCCCTCGTCGGCGACGCCGAACTGGACGAGGGCGCCGTCTGGGAGGCGATCCTCGACCCGGGCGTGGCGGACCTGGGCGAGATCGTGTGGATCGTCGACCTCAACCGCCAGTCCCTCGACCGCGTCGTGCCGTACCTGGCCGCGCACCGGCTGAAGGGCATGTTCGCCGCCGCCGGCTGGCAGGTGCTGACGCTCAAGTACGGCCGGCTGCTGACCGAGCTGTTCGAGCGCCCCGGCGGCGCGGACCTGCGCGCCCGCATCGACGCGATGCCCAACCCCGAGTACCAGCGCCTGCTGCGCTGCGACGCCGCCGAACTCCGCGACCGCCTCCCCGGCGGCAGCGAGCCCGTCGCCCGCCTGATCGCCACGCTCGACGACGCCACCCTCCTCGCGGCCCTCCGCAACCTGGGCGGCCACGACCTCGGCACCCTGGCCGAGGCGTTCGACGCCATCGACGACACCAGGCCGACCGTGATCTTCGCGTACACGGTCAAGGGCCACGGCCTGCCCAGCGAGGGCCACCCGCAGAACCACTCGTCCCTCCTCACCGCCGACCAGATCGCCGAGCTCGCGCCCCGCCTGGGCGCCGACCCGGACGCCCCCTGGGCCCGTTTCGAGGACGGATCTGCGGCCGCCCGCCTGTGCGCCGAAACCGCCGCGCGGCTGCGCCGGCCCCCCGCCGCGCCGCAGGCCCCGCCCGCCGTGCCGGACGACATCGGCCGCACCCCCAAGGGCACCGCCACCACCCAGGCCGCCCTCGGCCGGCTCCTGCTCGACCTCACCCGCGAGGCGCCCGACGCCGCCGCCCGCGTCGTCACCGTGAGCCCGGACGTCAGCTCCAGCACCAACCTCGGCGGCTGGGTGAACAAGGTCGGCGTCTGGTCGACCACCGAACGCCGCGACTGGTTCGCCGACGACGGCGAGACGATCCTGCACTGGCGGGAGGGCCCGGCCGGCCAGCACATCGAGCTCGGCATCGCCGAGACCAACCTGGTCGGCCTCCTCGGCGAACTCGGCGCCACCTGGAGCCGCTGGAACCGCCCCCTGCTGCCGATCGGCGTCCTGTACGACCCGTTCGTCGGCCGCGCGCTCGAACCCTGGTCGTTCGGCATCTACGCGGGCGGCCAGTCGATCCTCATCGGCACCCCGTCCGGGGTCACGCTGGCCCCCGAGGGCGGCGCGCACCAGTCCATCGTCACCCCGTCCATCGGCGTCGAGCAGCCGGGCTGCGTCGCCTACGAGCCGGCGTTCGTCCTCGACACCGAATGGACGCTGCTCGCGAGCATGGCCCGCCTGGGCCGCCCCGACGGCGGCTCCGCCTACCTGCGCCTGTCGACCCGCCCGGTCGACCAGACCCTCGCGGACGTCCCGGCCGACCCGGCCGCCCGCGAGCGCCGCCGCCGCCAGGTGATCGCCGGCGCCTACCCGCTGCGCCGCTCCGCCCGTCCCGCCGTCACCCTCGCGGCGATGGGCGCCCTCGTCCCCGAGGCCCTGGCCGCCGCCGACCGCCTGGAGCAGGCCGGCGTCGGCACGGACGTGGTCTGCGTGACCAGTCCCGGCCTGCTCTTCCAGGCCCTCCGCTCCCGCCAGGGCCAGGACGACGGCCCGAACTGGATCCTGGAGCAGGCGTTCCCCGCCTCCCGCGCCACCCCGCTGGTCACCGTCCTCGACGGCCACCCCCACACCCTGGCCTTCCTGGCCGGGGTGAACAACGTCCCCTGCACCACCTTGGGCGTCACCGCCTTCGGACAGTCCGGCTCCATAGAGGACGTCCACCGCCACCACGGCATAGACACGGACTCGATAATCCGCGCAGCCCTGGACCTCCACACCCCCTGAAACACCCGAAAGGATCGATCAGGAATCGAGAAGTGCTCACCCCCGGGCCTTACGTAGCGTGATCCATGCAAGCGGGCGGCGGGGCTGATCCCCTCCGCCCGCGGCACCCACCACGCCTACGAGGGGACATGACATGAAGGCGCACGTGAGTTCGATTCTGCTGGCCGTCCGCGACATGGACCGGGCCAAGCGGTTCTACACCGAGGGCCTCGGCTGGACGATCAAGAACGACTACGGCATCTCGGTGTTCTTCGAGTCGGACGGAGCCTCGCCCGTCGGCTTCTACGGCCGCGACGGCCTCGCCGACCAGGTCGGGACGAGCCCGGAGGGCAGCGGCTTCAGCGGGCTGGTGCTCACCTACGTCGTCCGCAGCGAGGCCCGCGTCGACGAGGTCATGGCCGAGGCCGAGAAGGCCGGAGCCACGATCCTCAAGCCCGCCGGCGCCCTGCCGTGGGGCGGGTACGGCGGCACCTTCGCCGACCCCGAGGGCTACATCTGGAGCCTCGGGTACAGCGCCCAGGGAGCCGACCAGCCTTACGCGGAGTAGCCGCCGGCGCGGGTCCGGGGTCGACGCGGCGCCACGCCGGCCCCGGACCGCCGCGCCTCTTCCACCCTGGTGACCGCGCTCCGTCCACCACCCTCCGTGTTCTAATGATCACAGTACGGACGGCTCTCGACGGGGCAGGAGATGGGCATCTCGGAGGATCCGAACGCCGTCACGCGAGAGGGCGGCCTCACCTGGCGGGTCGTGGCGGGATGGCTGGTGGGGATCACCGCGGCCCTCGCGGTGACCGGCGTCGCGCTCGACCGGGAGACCGGCCTGGCCCCGTTCCTGGTCTTCCTGCCCCCCTTGATCGCCGGCCGCGGGACGGTCCGGCAGACCGCGGTCGCCTCCGTCTGGACGATCCTGGTCATCATCGGCTCGTTGATCCGCAGCCCGCTGCCGAACGCGGCGGCCACCGCGAGCGTGATCATCTTCGCCGTCGCGCTCGACGGCCTGAGCGTCGTCCAGGCGGTCCGCCGCGTCCGCCAGGAAAGGGAGATCAGCCGGCTCCGCTCCGCGGCGGCCGCCCTGCAGCGCCAGATCCTGCGCCCGTTCCCCCTCGCCACCGCCGAACTCGTCGTCCACGGCCTGTACGAGCCGGTCGAGGAGGACAGCATGGTCGGCGGCGACGTCTACGAGGCCATGCCGACCCCCTACGGCAGCCGCGTCCTCATCGCCGACGTCCAGGGCAAGGGCCTCCCCGCCATCAGCGCGGCCTTCGCGGTCCTCAACTCGTTCCGCGAGGCGGCCCTGGCAGAGCCGACGCTCACCGCCGTCGTGGACGCCTTGGAGAACTCGGTCCTGCGGCACAACTCCTTCGTCGCCCAGACGGGCGAGGAACAACGATTCGTCACAGCCCTGATCCTGGGCATCGGCTCGGAAACGACGGCCCAAGCCATCAACTGCGGCCACATCCCGCCCTATCAACTGTCCGAGCAAGGAACCGGCCAGATACACCTGGGAGAGGCCTCCCTGCCGCTGGGCCTAGCCTCCCTGAGCCCAGAACCACGAACGGTCACACCGTTCAACTTCCCAACCGATTCCACGCTCCTCCTATGCACTGACGGCATCACCGAGACCCGCGACCCGTCCGGCACCTTCTACCCCCTGGAAGACCGCCTGTCCGCCTGGAAGCACCTGCCCCCCGCCGAAATCGCTCCTACCGTCCACCACGACCTAGAGCAGTTCGCCCACGGCAAACTGACAGACGACAGAGCCCTCCTGGTGCTCCACAGAAGGCCCTCCTCGCCGGACGCCTCATCGATCCCATGATGAGCGAGGATCACCGGCTCAGCCGCGGACGCGAGAAGAGGCGGCGGAGCACGTCGGTGACGGTGACGACCCCCAGAATCTCTCCGCCGCGCGTCACCAGCGCGAGCTGGTCCTGCACGAGGAGATCACCGCTGACGACCCCTGGGTGAGCCTGACCGTCTACTTCCACCCTGCCCCATGACGTTCGACGATGCCGCCTGACCGCGGTTCGACAGGGAGCCTGTCGGCGGGGCCTGGTGGGATGCGGGGATGAGTGAATCCCCTCAGCTGGTCACGCAGTTGCTCAAGGCGGTAGTCGCGTACACGTGGTTCTTCGAGACCTGTGACGAGACGGTCTTGGACGACGACACGGCGCTCAAACAGCAGGAGTACGCCGGCTACCTGCTCAACCAACTCTCCGACGCGGACAAGCACCGGGTCGCCGACGAGTTGGCGACCTTGGCAGCGAGCGAGCCGGACCCGGCGTACCAGCAGTTCCTGAAAACGTTCGCCTTCGCCATGGGCCTGGCAGAGCCACAGGACGGCTAGAACAACAGCCGCCTCGCAACACGCGGCCGCCGCGCTCAAGAGGGAGTCGCAGGACTTCGATGCTAATGAGGTTTCCAGCGGAGGCGCGAGTCGAACCAGAGCCACACGGCGGGATATACGGCAGCGTCCCGAGTCGTTCGACGATGGCTGCGTCCGTGTGGTCAGGACGGCGAACGGTACTGCTTGTCCGTGTCGTGTCTGCATCACAGACAACCCCCGCGACGGCGACCTTCCCATGGCGGAGGACGAGCAGTAGCAGCCGAGCAAAGGACGTTTTCTGGGCCACCGCACCGGCCGACAAGGGCGCCGATCACAGCACCCGGGCTGGGCGGTGTGTCACCGTAGAGTCGTGGAACCGGCAAAGCTGTCTCGCGAGGACATCGCTCTCCTGCTCCGTGCCCTCTGCATCGATCTCGGTTTCTGCCTGTCGCGGGAGGACCACGATGCGCTCTGCGATTCGCCACCGAGTGACGTGGACGGCTTCACGGATGCGGTCTTCCGGGCGGAGGGCTTGGATGCGTCACCACACACACATCTCTACGGCCAGGTGCGCGAGACGGTGGCCAGAGCCTTCGGCAACGGTGCCGGCGTCTGACGCTTGAGCCTCAACGGCGAGGCACCGACGGCGCAAGCGCCGTCGGCCTCTGGACCGATAGGGCGGTCTCTGGCCGGAGCGGATTCGACGCTAGCCTGAGCCCCGCTTTCGCACAGGGCTCTTTCGTTGGGGTGACTAGCCTGGGCAGATGGCCTCGACCGCGTTCGGCATAGGTTTCGGGACCCGCGACGATCCACGGCTCCGGAGGGCGTGTATCTGATCAACCGGGGGAACCCCTGTGACCTGAGCGCGCCCCCCGGATGTCGTTGCCCGCTCCACCGTTCCGCATATGTTCCGGATCACGGTTCCTCGGGTCGGTGCTGTCAGCTTGGGAGGTCACTTCACCAGATCAACGATCACTAGCACCGCCGCTGACCTGCCCTTAACCCGCTGATGACCGCTCGTGCTCCTTATCGTCCGCTCCACACGCTTATCTGTCCGGAAACCCTGCCTGCTTGCAGCCGAGCGAGCCATTATGAGGACATGAGTAGGCGAGAGAAGCTCCGGTCCTACGCTTTGGCGAGGCTGACAGACAGCATGGTCATCGCTGGTCTTGAGACTTCGGGTGGCCAACAAACCCATGCCGCCCTGGTCCGTGATCTGGAGGCTGACCCAGACAGCCCCGATGACCTGCAGTACGTGGGAGCAAGGACCCCGTGTTCGCGCAGTGGCGCGTACTACCCTGCTGGCGGCGGCATGGCGTACACCTACGACGAGCTGCCGGAACTGAAGCTTTACAGAGCAGCTGAGCTGCTTCGTGAGCAGGAAGCGCTGGAGGCAGAACAGCGGAAATTGAGCCCGCTCGGGAATCTCGACCCCTTCAACCGCGTGGGGCCCGTCTCTTGTTCGCCTTGTTGGAGCGCATTGCACAACATCACACGTGCCTCCTCCTGAGCCTCAACGGCGAGGCACCGAAAGCATGAGCGCCGTCGACTTTGACCGGTACCGTCTCTGGCGAGCGACCGCACATGCTCCTGATTGTCTGCTTCAACGGGCACGCAGCGGGCACGGCACGCGTCTTATGAAGCGGGTACCATCCGCAGTGAAGCGTGGAGTGCGGGAGATCATGACCAGGAAGCCTCACGACCGAAGCCACCTACGCTCCCGCTTGGTAGCAGCGTTGGCGGCTATCAGTGCGGGGGTGTCCACCCTGGCCGGGTACGACGGCCTCCCATCGTTGCAGCAACTCCTGTTTTTGATCGCGGCGTGCGCTACTGGCGGCGCGCTAGTGGCTCTGGAGTCCTCGACCTCATCGAGCGATAAAAAAAGGGGTCCGGTGCAAATTTCATAGCTTCTTGCAAGTCTTCCAAGCGCCCGCTGCACCAGCTAGCGCGCTTCAAAAAACTGGGCTAACAGCACTTGCACAGTGATCCCCGCTGCGTAGAGACGAAGCTTCTTCGCACCAAGTTCAGGTCTTCTAGTCCCACCTCTCGGCGACCGTCACGGGCACAACCCCTGCTTCCCGGGCCGTCGGCGGCTGGGGGCAGGCGGCCCAGCGGCCTGACCGAGGCCCCTTGTCGGGGGAGGACGGTCTCTGGTTCGAACGGATGCCGCCTAGCTTGAGCGCCAGGTCCGTGCCGGGGCTCTGCGGGGGGCCTGAGCGGATGGCCTTGATCGCGTTCCGTGTGTGTTTCGGGAAGCGTGACAATCAGCGGCTCTCGCTGGCACATGGCTGCATATGCAACAAACCCCGGCGACAGGCAACGTGCCTGGTCTACCGGGGTTTGCGGTGGTCGTCTGAGGTGCCCCCTGCAGGATTCGAACCTGCGCACACGGCTCCGGAGGCCGTTGCTCTATCCCCTGAGCTAAGGGGGCGCGACGCGGTATGAGGTTACCAGGGTTGGCGGGGTGACGCGCACGCAGAGGTTCGCCGTGCGTTCAGGGGGTCTGGTGGGCTAACTTCGAGGCCGTGACCGAGCCACTGGGACGCGTGCTGGTCGTCGATGATGACGAGGTGATCCGCCAGCTCATCGCCGTGAACCTGCAACTGGAGGGGTTCGAGGTGTCGACCGCGGTGGACGGCCAGGACTGCCTGGAGAAGGTGGCGGAGGTCCGGCCGGACGTGATCACGCTGGACGTGATGATGCCCCGGCTGGACGGGTGGGTCACCGCGGTGCGGCTGCGGGAGGACCCCGGGACCGCGCACATCAGGGTCGTGATGATCACGGCGCGGGCGCAGGAGCATGATGTGCGGCGGGGGCACGAGATCGGTGTCGACGCGTACGTGACGAAGCCGTTCGACCCCAATCAGCTGATCCAGACGGTGCGGAAACTCGCCGCGGTGTCCAGATAGTGGTCGGCTAGTCTCACCAGGGTGACTCCAGGGGATGCTCTCGCGCGGGCGGTGCGGGACGCCGTGGACGCGGGGGAGATCGATGTCGCGGTTCCCGAGGAGGTCGTGGTCTTCGGGCGGGGCGGCGGGGTTTTCGAGAGTCCGGTGGCGCTGAGGCTCGGTGTCGATCCGTGGGTGATCGCGCGGCGGGTCGGCGGGAGCGTTTCCGGGCCGGGGTTCGTCAGGGTCGTGGTGGGGCCCGAGCTGGTGGAGGTCATCCGGCGTGATCCTCGTTACGGGGTCGCGCGGGTGCCGCGGGGCGGGTGGAGTGAGTGGCCCCGGACGTTCGAGAATCCGGGGTTCTCGGTGCGTTACGCCTACGCGAGGGCCTGTTGGGTGGGGCGTTGGGCGCGGGAACTCGGGGTCGGGGCCGGGCCGTTCGAGGGTGGTGCGGAGGAGCTCGTGGGGGCGCTCGGGGACGTTCCCGGGCGGGCCGCGCAGGCGGAGCGGGAAGGCGACGCCAGGCCCCTGATGTTGTGCTTGGAGAGCGTTGCCGGGGCGTACCACGAGGTGCACGAGCGTTGTCCCGCGCTGCCCTTGGGCGATGAGGTGCCCGGGGCGGTGCACGCGGGGCGGGTCGGCCTGGCGGAGGCCGTGAAGGTCGTCCTCGGCAACGGGCTGAACATGATCGGTGAAACACCTAGAGAGCGGATATGAGTCGAGTACACCCTGCCGGGCCGCGGCATGCCGACGTCCTGCCGGAGGATCATCCGGCCGGGCCGGCGGAGGACCTGAACGCGCTTGAGCCCTCTGTGTGGCCGCGGAACTCCAAGCGGGAGGAGGGCGTCCTCACCGTCGGGGGAGTGGACGTCCGGGACCTGGCGAAGGAGTACGGGACGCCCCTCTACGTCTACGACGAGGAGGACGTCCGGAGCCGCGCCAGGGAGTACGCGGCGGCGTTCCATGACGGGGACGTCCACTATGCGGGCAAGGCGTTCCTGTGCACGGCCGTCGCGCGGTGGCTGAACGAGGAGGGGCTCGGCCTCGACGTGTGCAGCGGCGGCGAGCTCGCCGTGGCGCTGGCGGCGGGCTTTCCCACCGAGCGCATCACGCTGCACGGGAGCAACAAGGCGTCGTGGGAGCTGGAGAAGGCCCTGGAGGTCGGGGTCGGACGGATCGTGCTCGATTCGTTCGAGGAGATCGCCCGGGTGGGGTATCTCGCCAAGGAGATGGGCGTCCGGGCCAAGGTGATGGTGCGCGTGACCACGGGTGTGGAGGCGCACACGCACGAGTTCATCGCCACTGCCCACGACGACCAGAAGTTCGGGTTCTCCAGGAGTTCCGGGGCGGCCCTGGAGGCGGTCAGGCGGGTTCTGGAGCTGGAGCAGCTCGAACTGGTGGGGCTGCACAGCCACATCGGGTCGCAGATCTTCGAGGTGGACGGGTTCGAGGTGGCCGCGCACCGGCTGGCCGAGCTGCTGGTGGCCATCCGGGACGAGCACGGCGTGGAGCTTCCGGAGCTGGACCTCGGCGGCGGGTACGGCATCGCGTACGTGCCGGGCGAGGAGCCGCACGACCCGAAGTCGATCGCGGACGGCCTGCGCGCCATCGTGGCGCGCGAGTGCCGGGCGTACGGGCTGGCGATGCCGCGGCTGACCGTGGAGCCGGGCCGGGCGATCATCGGCCCCGGCGGCGTCACGCTGTACGAGGTCGGGACGGTCAAGGACGTCGAGGGCCTGCGCACGTACGTCTCGGTGGACGGCGGCATGTCCGACAACCTGCGCACGGCCCTGTACGGCGCCGAGTACACCGGGGTGCTGGCGAGCAGGTCGTCCGAGGCCGCCCCCATGCTCAGTAGGCTTGTCGGCAAGCACTGCGAGAGCGGCGACATTGTGGTGCGGGACCTGTGGTTCCCCGAAGATCTTGCGCCGGGGGATCTGGTGGCGGTGGCGGCGACCGGTGCGTACTGTCGGTCGATGGCCAGCAACTACAACCATGTCCCGAAGCCCGCCGTGGTGGCGGTGAGGGACGGCAGGTCGCGCGTGATCGTCCGGCGGGAGAGCGCGGACGACCTGCTGCGGCTCGATGCGGAGGTCGAAGCGTGAAACGCGGACTGCGCGTGGCGCTGCTCGGTTGCGGCGTGGTCGGCACGGAGGTCGTCCGGCTGCTGAACGAGCAGGCGGACGATCTGGCCGCGCGGGTGGGGGTCCCGCTGGAGCTGGCCGGGATCGCCGTGCGCAGGCCGGACCGGGTGCGCGCGGGCGTCGACCCGGGGCTGCTGACCACGGACGCGCAGACGCTGGTGACCAGGGACGACATCGACCTCGTCATCGAGGTGATCGGCGGTATCGAGCCGGCCAGGACGCTGATGCTGGAGGCGATGAAGGCCGGCAAGTCGGTCGTCACCGCGAACAAGGCGCTGCTGGCCGAGGACGGGGCGACGCTGTTCGCGGCGGCGCGGGAGTACGGCGCCGACCTGTACTACGAGGCGTCCGTGGCGGGCGCGATCCCGCTGCTGCGGCCGTTGAGGGAGTCACTGGTCGGCGACCACGTGCACCGGGTGCTCGGCATCGTGAACGGCACCACGAACTACATCCTCGACCAGATGGACACGCACGGCGCCGGTTTCAACGAGGCGCTGGACGAGGCGCAGGCGCTCGGCTACGCGGAGGCCGACCCGACGGCCGACGTGGAGGGCTTCGACGCGGCGGCCAAGGCGGCGATCCTGGCGCAGCTCGCCTTCCACACGCCGGTGACGGCCGCGGACGTCCACCGCGAGGGCATCACCGAGGTGAGCTCCGCCGACATCGCGGGCGCCCGGGGCATGGACTGCGTCGTCAAGCTGCTGGCCATCTGCGAGCGGATCCCGTCGGAGGACGGCCGGAACGGCCGCGGGGTGTCGGTCCGCGTGTATCCGGCGATGATCCCCAGGTCGCACCCGCTGGCGAGCGTCCGCGAGGCGTACAACGCGGTGTTCGTCGAGGCGGAGTCGGCGGGCTCGCTGATGTTCTACGGCGCGGGCGCGGGCGGCGCTCCGACGGCGTCGGCGATCCTCGGCGACCTCGTCGCGGTCGCCCGCAACGTGGTCGGCGGCACGCCCGGCCCGGTCGAGGTCACGTACGCGAAGCTGCCGGTGCTGCCGATGGGCGAGACCGTCACCCGCTACTACGTCGAGGTGGACGTGACGGACGAGGCCGGCGTGCTCGCGACGGTCGCCGAGGAGTTCGCCAGGCACGGTGTGTCGATCCAGGCCGTCCGGCAGGTGGGCTCGGGCGAGGAGGCGCAGCTCGTCGTCGTTACGCACCGGGCGCCGGACGCCGCGCTGTCGGCCACGGTGGCGGGCCTGCGGGAGCTGGAGATCGTCCGCGGCGTGACGAGCGTCATGCGCGTCGAAGGCGACGAGTGAGGCGGGGCCGGTCCCGGTAGACTTCGGGCGAACATCGCAGGTCAGCCGAGGAGACCGAGTGAACGCGAACGCCCGCGCGTGGCGCGGCATTATCGAGGAGTACCGCGACCGGCTTCCGGTGACGGACGCGACGCCCGTCGTCACCCTGCTGGAGGGCGGTACCCCCCTCGTGCCGGCCCCCCGGCTCTCCCAGATGACCCGTTGCGAGGTGTTCCTCAAGGTCGAGGGCGCCAACCCGACCGGGTCGTTCAAGGACCGCGGCATGACGATGGCGATCAGCAAGGCCGCAGAGGACGGCGCCAAGGCCGTCATCTGCGCCTCCACCGGCAACACGTCCGCGTCCGCCGCCGCGTACGCGGTGCGGGCGGGGATGACCTGCGCGGTCCTGGTGCCCAACGGCAAGATCGCGATGGGCAAGCTGGCGCAGGCGCTGGTGCACGGCGCCCGGCTGCTCCAGGTGGACGGCAACTTCGACGACTGCCTCGAACTGGCGCGCAAGCTGTCGGTCGACTACCCGGTGGCGCTGGTCAACTCGGTGAACAAGTACCGGCTGCAGGGCCAGAAGACGGCCGCGTTCGAGATCGTGGACACGCTCGGCGACGCGCCCGACGTCCACTGCCTGCCGGTCGGCAACGCCGGAAACATCTCCGCGTACTGGATGGGCTACAAGGAGTACGCCAAGGACGGCCTCGCCTCGCGCACCCCGCGCATGCTGGGCTTCCAGGCGAGCGGCGCGGCGCCGTTCGTGAAGGGCGAGCCCGTCCTGAAGCCGCAGACGATCGCCACCGCGATCCGCATCGGCAACCCCGCCTCGTGGGACCTCGCGGTCGCCGCGCGGGACGAGTCCGGCGGCGCGATCGACTCGGTCACCGACCGGCAGATCCTCGCCGCCTACCGGCACCTCGCGCGGGAGGAGGGGGTGTTCGTGGAGCCCGCCTCCGCGGCGAGCGTCGCCGGCCTGCTCCAGGCGAGCGAGCAGGGCGGGGTCGCGGCCGGGTCCAGGGTCGTCTGCACCGTCACGGGCAACGGCCTCAAGGACCCCGACTGGGCCATCTCCGGGGCGCCCGCGCCGACGACCATCAAGGTCGACGCGCACTCGGCCGCGTCCGAGCTCGGCCTCACCTGAGGTGGGCTGGCAGGAAGGCCCGGTGCTGGTGCGGACCCCCGCCACCAGCGCCAACCTGGGCCCGGGATTCGACTCGCTCGGCCTCGCGCTGGAGCTGTACGACGACGTCGAGGTCGAGGCGACCGGCGGCGGCCTGTCCATCGAGGTGGACGGCGAGGGCGCCGAGGTCGCCGACCGCGGCGAGCGGCACCTGATCGTGCGGGTGTTGCGGCGGACCTTCGACGTCCTGGACGACCTGGCCGGAAGCGGTCCCGCGCGCCCGGACGGGCTGCGGCTGCGCTGCCGCAACCGCATCCCGCACAGCCGCGGCCTCGGCTCCTCGTCCGCCGCGATCGTCGCCGGGATCGTCGCGGCCCGGGCGCTGCACCCCGCCGGGAAGCTCCTCGACGACGCCGGGGCGCTGCGCCTCGCGACGGAGATCGAGGGCCACCCCGACAACGTGGCCCCCTGCCTCGCCGGAGGCCTGACCATCGCCTGGACGACGCCCGGCGGCCCCCGGTCGGTGCGGCTGGAATCGCAGGTCACGCGGGTCGTCGCGTTCGTCCCCGAGCAGCGGCTCGCGACGGAGCGGGCCCGCGGCCTGCTGCCCGAGACCGTCCCGCACGGGGACGCCGCCGCCAACGCGGGGCGGGCCGCGCTGCTCGTCGCGGCCCTCACCCGCGGCCTGGACGCCGGCGTCCTGCTCGACGCGACCGAGGACCGGCTCCACCAGGACTACCGCGCACCGGCCATGCCCGAATCGGCGGCGCTCGTCGCGCGGTTGCGGGACGCGGGCGTTCCGGCCGTGATTTCCGGTGCGGGGCCCACTGTCCTGGCCTTCACAACCGCATCACGGGCTGATTCGATCGGCGCCGAAGTGGGTAAAGGGTGGCACGAACACCCGTTGGACGTCGCGACCCGCGGCGCACGCGTGATGACCCGGGAATCGGAGTTCCGGAGCTGACGGCGGCGCCGTGGGCGGGGGACGCGCGTCGCTCCGGCCGGTGCCGGTCCGGGAGGATCCGGCTAGGTAAAATGCGAAGACATCGACCTCTGGGGAATAGCAGTGTGCCCTGGTGATGTTAGGCTGATTGCCGCACCAGATGCCCCGTTCGGGGCAGCGTGCTCGTCAGCCGCGCGTCACCATTTCGGCCCTCCGGTCGTGCCGGTCCCGCGTACCAGGCTCCCCGACACCGTGACTTCCCGTTGTCAGGCATTCCAGCGAAACTTCGGACGTGGCGGTACCGGGGACACGCACGAGCGGAACGTCCCGTCCATCATCTGGCTGTGCCCAGAACACGCAGATCCCGGTTCCATCGTGATCAGCGGAGCCCGATCCGGCGCCCCCGCCGGGCCGCACCACCGGGTCGACTGGCCGAACGCCGGCCAACGCCCGCGCCCTGGGAAGGACCCTTAGTGAGCGAATCCAGCGAACTCCTTACGGACGCAACGAGCACGGAAACCGCCGCCGCTCCGGCCGGCGCGGAGCCCGCCGCCCCCCGGCGCCGCCGCGGCACCGGCCTGTCGGCCATGGTGCTCCCCGAGCTCAAGGCGCTCGCGTCCAGCCTCGGCATCACCGGCACGACCGGGATGCGCAAGAGCCAGCTCATCGCCGCCATTCAGGAGAAGCAGGGCGGCCAGGGGCAGGGCTCGGCGGGGGGCGAGCAGGGAGCCGCTGCCGCGGTGACGGCCGAGCGCCCGCGCCGCGGCCGCGCCGCGGCCAAGCGCGAGGTGCCCGACGAGCAGGTCGCCATCGCCGACGCCGCGCCCGTGGCGTCGCCCGGGTCCGACAACGCGGCCGCGTCCGAGGCGCAGTCCGGCACGGCCGAGAAGGCCGTCCAGGGCGACAAGCAGGAGAAGGCCGAGCGGCAGGGCGGTCGGCAGCGGGGCGAGAAGCAGGACCGGGGGGCTTCCGAGGGACGCGGCGACCGTCAGGGCCGTGAGCAGAACGCCGAGGACGGCGAGTCCCAGGGCGGCCGGGACGGCAACCGCGACGGCCGCGAGGGCCGTGACGGCGGCGGCCGCCAGCGGCAGCGCGG
>NZ_JBFARL010000054.1:0-40943 GCF_040674655.1 Actinomadura sp. NPDC049753
GCTCCTCGGCCCCCTCCGGCTCCGCTCCTCGACCTCCTCGGGCTTCGCCCCTCGTTTCCCCTCGGGCACCGCTCCTCGGCCCCCTCCGGCTCCGCTCCTCGACCTCCTCGGGCTTCGCCCCTCGTTTCCCCTCGGGCACCGCTCCTCGGCCCCCTCCGGCTCCGCACCTCGTTCCCCTCCGGCTTCGCGCCCCCGGGGTCAGGGGGCGGGGGTGGTGGTGCGGCCTTCCTGCAGTTCGGCGTTCAGGGTCTGTTCGCCTAGGGCGGCTTGCAGCGCCTTCATGGTGCGGTCCACGTCGGTGCCGGCGGCGCTTGGTCCTGGAGCGCCCGTCGCTTCCCTCGCTGCGGTGGCCGCGCCCAGCAGACGCGCGGCCCGGTGGTGCTCACCCGCCAGCGTGTGGGCGGCCGCCAGCCCTTCCAGGGCCAGCGCCGCCGCCCGCGGGTCGCCGGTGCGGCGGGCTACGGCCAGGGCCTCCAGGTGCGCCTCGCGGGCCCTTCCGGCGTCGCCGCGCTGCTCGGCCACGAAGCCCAGTTCGGACAGGGTGAGCGCTACCCCGGGGTCGAATCCGACGCGCCGCTGCCAGTCGAGCGCGTCGCGCAAGAGCTTCTCCGCCACGTCCAGCCGTCCCTGCCGCCGCGCCCCCATCGCCAGGCCCAGTTCGGCGAACACCTCTCCGGGGCGGTTGCTCTGCTCGGTCGCCAGCCGCATGGCCTTCTCGTGGAGCCGATCCGCCCCGGCGAGGTCGCCTGTCATCATCGCGATCCTGCCTAGCCCGGACAGCAGGTACGAGACCTGCGTCCAGATTCCGAGGTCCTCCGCCAGCCGCAGCCCCTCGCGGAGCAACCGGGCGGCGCCCTGGAAGTCGCCGCGGATCTCGGCGAGCCTGCCGCGCAGGTCCGCCGCCCTCAGCCGGCCCCAGCGGTCACCTAGCGCGTCGAAAAGCGCCGCGCCCTGTTCCGTGTGGCGCGCGCAGGCGGCCAAGTCTCCGCGGAGCAACGCGTAGTGGGCCAGCGTGGTCAGCGCGGCCGCCGTGCCCCAACGGTCCCCGGCCCCGCCGAAGGCGGCCAGAGCCCGTCGCGCCAGTCGTTCGCCGGTGGCCGAGTCCGCGCCGCCCAGCAGGATCTCGGCGAGGAACCACTCCGCTCGGGCCCGGCCGTCCGGGTCGTCCAGGCGCTCGTAGGGTTCCAGCGCCGCATCGACCTGCCGCGTCCGGTCGATGCCGTGGCGGCCGAGCATCTCCATGCCCGTCCGCCACGCCCCGGCCGCGGCCCGCGCGGAGGACGGCGCCGTGCCGTCGAGCGTGAGCGCCAGATCCAGCAGGCGGCGCCCCTCGCTGAGCCGGCCCCGCAGAAACCAGTACCACGCCATCGCGTTGACCAGGCGCAGCGCGAGATCCGGACGGTCGTGCCGCACGGTGCTCTCGATGGCGGCGCGCAGATTGGCGTGCTCCAGGTCCAGGTGCTGGAGCCAACGCCGCTGGTCGGGGCCGCGGAGTCGCTCCGCCGCCCGTTCCGCGAACCCGGCGTAGTACCCGTCGCGCCGGGCTCGGGCATGCTCGCACTCGCCGGCCTCCCGCAGGCGCTCGGCGCAGTAGGCGGCGACGGACTCCAGCAGCCGGTAGCGGTGACCGCGCACGTCGTCGGACACCACGACCATGGAACGGTCGACCAGGCGGGACAGCAGCTCCGCGACGTCCTCGACCGCCACCCCGTCCCCGGCGCAGACCGCCTCGGCCGCCTCCAGCGAGCAGCCGTCGGCATGCACCGACAACCGCCGCAGGACGGCGCGCTCCGGCCCGGACAGCAGGTCCCAGCTCCAGTCGATCGCCGCGCGCAGCGTCCGCTGCCGCCGCGGGACGTCCCGACGGCCGGCCGACAGCAGCCGGAACCGGTCGTCCAACCGGGCCGCCAGCTCGTCCGCGCCGAGCGCGCGGACCCGGGTGGCCGCCAGTTCCAGCGCCAGCGGGATGCCGTCGAGGCGGCGGCAGATCGCCGCGACGGCGCGGGCGTTGCCGGCGGTGAGAGCGAAACCGGGAGACGCGGCGGCGGCACGCGCGACGAACAGCCGGACGGCGCTGGACCGGCGCAGGGCCGCCGGGCCCGACTCCTCCGCCTCGCCCGGCGGCTCCAGCGGCGGCACCGACCAGATCGCCTCACCGCCGACCCCCAGCGGTTCCCGGCTCGTCGTCAGGATCCGCACCTGCGGCGCCGCCGCCAGCAGCCGGTGCGCCAGATCCGCCGCGGGCTCGATCAGGTGCTCGCAGTTGTCGAGCACCAGCAGCAGCCGTCTGCCGCGCAGCGCACAGGCGACCCGGTCGGCGGCCGGGACGGCTCCTCCACCAGGGCCCCCCGCGGCGTCATCGCGGACGCCGAGCGTGGCGGCGACCGCGTCCGCCAGCGCGTCCGGCCGGTCGTGACCGCCGAGCCCGACCGACCACACGCCGTCCGGAAACGCGTCGAGGGCCCGGGCGGCGATCTCCAGGGCCAGCCGGGTCTTGCCGACCCCTCCCGGCCCGGTGAGCGTGACGAGACGGTACCGCTCCAGCAGCGCCCGCACCTCGCGGACCGCCTCCTCGCGGCCGATCAGCTCGCCGGGCGGCGCGGGCAGGTTGGTCCGAGGACGCTCGGGGGCCAGCTCCGGGTCCCGGGTGAGGATCGCCTGCCGGAGATCCGCCAGCTCGGGGCTCGGATCCAGACCCAGATCCTCGCGCAGGCGGTCGCGCAGCTCCCCGAAGCTGTCCAGGGCCTCGTTCTGCCTTCCGGCGCCGTACAGAGCGCGCATGAGAGCGGCGTGCAGCCGTTCCCTGAGGGGGTGGCGGGCCACCAGGTCGCGCAACTCGCCCACCAGCGCGCTGTGCTCGCCCAGGGCGAGCCGGGCCTCGACGAGATCCTCCACGGCCGCCAGCCGCTGCTCTTCGAGGCGGATGACCGCGGCGTGCGCGAACGGCTCGTCGCCGAAGGGGGCGTAGGCGGGACCCCGCCACAGGGCCGACGCCTCGGTGAGCAGCGCGGCCCTGGCCCGAGGGTCGGCGGTCTCCCTCGCCCGTGCCACGAGCGCGGCGAACCGGCCCGCGTCCACCGTCTCGGGATCGACCCGCAGCAGATACCCCGGCGGCTGGTACACCACCAGATCCCTGCCGCCCGGCTCGGCGTCCTCCAACGCCCGGCGCAACTGGGACACCTTGACCTGCAGCGCCCCCGCCGCGTCCGCCGGACGCCCCGGCCCCCACAGATCGTCGATCAGCCGGTCCGCCGACACCGGCCGCCCGTCCTGGAGGAGCAGATCGGCCAGCAGCGCCCGGACCTTCAGTCCCCGGACCGCGACCTGGGTGCCGTCGGCCGTCCAGACCGCCAGCGGTCCGAGCACCCCGAAACGCATGATCCCCACGATAACGCCCTGACCGGCGCCTACGACGGCGCGCGGAGGACGGTAGGCGGAGGGAAAGCGGGCGGTAAGCGGCCCGCCGCATAGTCGGGCGACGGCACAAGAACCTCCTACCGAAGAAGGTCCACCATGCGTTCCGCGCCCAGGCCGGGATTGAGCCTGGCCCTGCTGGCGTTCTCCAGCCTCATCACCTCGCTCGACTTCACCATCGTGTACGTGGCGCTGCCCGACCTCGTCCGCGACGTCGGCTTCTCCGAGGGCTCGGCCCAGTGGGTGATCAGCGCCTACGCCGTGTTCTTCGGCGGCTTCCTGCTGCTCGGCGGCCGCTCGGGCGACCTGCTGGGACGCCGCCGCATGTTCGTCCTCGGCATGGTCGCGTTCGGCGGCGCGTCCCTGCTCGGCGGCCTCGCCACGTCCCCGGGCACGCTGGTCGCCGCCCGCGCGATCCAGGGGGTCGGCGCCGCGATCGTGTTCCCCGCCACCCTGGCGCAGGTCAACACCATGTTCGCGGAGGGCCGCGAACGGCTCAGGGCGCTCGGGGTGTGGGCCATGGCCGGCGCCGGAGGGCTCAGCGCCGGAGCGCTCCTCGGCGGCGTGCTGACCCACGCGTTCGGCTGGGAGGCCGTGTTCCTCGTGAACGTGCCGCTGGTGGCCGCCGCGGCCGCCGCCGCGTTCCGGCTGCTGCCCGCGGACGGTCCGGTCGACCGCGGCCGCGGGTACGACCTGCCCGGCGTGGTGACCGGCACCGCGGGCGCCACCCTCCTCGTGTACACGATCGCCGAGGTCCCCGAGACGGGCTGGACCTCCTCGGAGTTCGTCATCGGGGCCCTGCTCGCGCTCGGCCTGCTGGCCGCCTTCCTCGTCGTCGAGGCGCGCAGCCGCAGCCCGCTGATGCCGCTGCGCCTGCTGCGCGACCGCGACCTGGCCCCCGCCCTTGTGATCATCTTCGTGTTCGGGGCGACCATGCAGAACGTCGTGTACTTCCTCACCCTGTACTTCCAGGACGTGCTGGGCTACACGGCCCTGCGGGCCGGGCTTGCGTTCCTCGGCCTGTCCGCGGTGATCGCCCTGGGGAACTTCGCCGCCGGGCGGCTGATGCTGCGCATCGGCATCCGCGGCACCCTCATCACCGCGCTCCTGCTCGGGGCCGCGGGAAGCGCCCTCCTGGCGGCCGGGATGGTGGCCGACGGCTCCTACTTCACCGTCCTGGCCGGGATCGCCGTGTACGGGATGGGCATGGGCACGATCTACCCCACCCAGTTCGCCGCCGCCGCCACCGGTGTGGACGCGCGGGAGCAGGGCATCGCCGGCGGCATGGCCAACACCGCCATGCAGATCGGGGTGGGCGTCGGCCTGGCCGTGCTCGTCGGCGTCGCGGCATCCGGCAGCGGCGCCGCCGACGGCCTGCGCGCCGCCGTCGCGGTGTCGGCCGCCCTGACCCTGGTAGGTGTCATCGCGGCCCTCGCCCTTCCCGGCCGCCCCGCCGGCGGGCCCAGCGGGGAGGTCTCCGGGGGTGCGGCGACATCACCGGCGCCCAAGGTCGGCACGACCTGACGTACGGGCGGCTTACGCGGGCCTTGGCATCCGCACGATCGCATCCGGATTCATCGGCCACTCCGCGGTGGTGAGGCTCAGGCGGTCGTCGTAGGGGAAACGGTCGTGCTCGTCGCGGGGGAGCGCGGTGCGGACGAAGCAGCGGTGCAGCAGCAGCTCCCGGCGCTCGTCCAGCGGGGCCTCCTCGGCCGGGCGGTTCGCCGGGCGGTGCGGAGGGTCCTCGCCGATGTCGATCACGCCGTCCCAGTTGAGGTGCAGGCCGTCCCCGTCGGCGTAGAAACGGTGGAAGCTCGTCCGCCACTGCGAGTTGGAACCCCAGCCGTGCGACAGGTCGTCGGTCGGGCGCGGGTCGCGGCGGAAGGCGAAGTACAGCGTCGAGGTCGTGGCGACCGCGGCGTCGATCAGGTGCCGCGGCGCCCGCACCCGCACGCCGGCGCGGCTGAACAGCAGGTCACCGAACCAGAAACCGGGCCACAGCACCTCCTCCACGGTGACGTGCGTCGCGTCCGGATCCTGCACCACGGCGGAGATCTCGTGGTGGAACGGGGAGAACGCCTCGGCGTGCTCGAACGGGGTCAGCCCGATCTCGGTGAAGAAGCGCGTACGGGTGGCGCCGGCCTCGATCAGGTAGTCGCCGACCCGGCTCAGCGCGTACAGCTTCATGATCCGCCACAGTTGCTCGTCGTCCCCGGTGTAGCCGCCCGGCGGGATGCGCTCACGCTTGCGCAGGGGCGCCAGCGCGGCCAGGTGGGCGGCCGCGGCCCGCCGCCGGCCCGCCAGGAACCGGTGAGGCTCGCCGTCGTGGTCCAGCAGATCCTCGTAGAGGCGGCGGAAGTAGGCCCAGTCGAGGTCCATCGCGCGATGATGGCGCGACCGCTCCCCGGCGGCAAGAGCGCAGGCGAGGGCGCTTAGCCTGGAGGGGTGCGGAAGGTCTTGGGCGGGGTCGTCGACGTTCTCTGCGTGCTCGTTTTCGTCGCCATCGGGCGCGCTTCGCATGAGGAGGCGGCCAGCCTGGGCGGGTTCCTGTCCACGGCTTGGCCGTTCCTCGTGGGGCTCGGCGTCGGATGGGGGCTTCTCCGGGCCTGGCGGCGGCCTGAGGAGGTCTTTCCGGCCGGGGTCGGGATCTGGGTCTCGGCCGTGGCCGTGGGAATGGTGCTGCGGGTCGTGTCCGGGCAGGGCACGGCCCTCGCGTTCGTGATCGTGGCTACGGTGTTCCTCGGCGCCGCGCTGCTCGGGTGGCGGCTCGTGGCCCGGGTGGCGGCGGCTCGGAAGGTGTCCGCCTCCGGGTGAGAGGGCCTGGAGGACGCCCCGGAATGACCGGGCGGTCTCTTTGGCTGATCGAACCGGTTGACGACGTCGCGCCGCCCTGGTGAAGTTACCCGCGGGTTATGTACGGGCGCGAGCCTTTCCTGTGAAGGGGACACGATGCCATCTGCGCTGCGCGACTGGCTGGACAAGCCGAACACCGGACGCGGCGTCCACCTGGCGGCCGACGACGGCGGCTGGGAGTTCCGCGACTACGGTGAGCTGGCGTCGGCCGCGCGGCGCACCGCGGGGGCGCTGATCGAGGAGGGCGTCCGGCCGGGCGACGTCGTGTGCCTGATCCTGCCCACGGACTTCACCTGCGTCGAGACGTACTTCGCGGTGTGGGCCGCCGGCGCCACGGTGTGCCTGATCACTCCGCCGCTGTTCCAGGACGGCGACGACTACGTCGCGCACGTGGCGGCGATCCTGCGGCAGGCGTCGCCGGCGCTGGTCGTGGCCTCCGACGGGCTGGCCGACTACGCGAAGCGGGCCATGGCCGGCGCCGGGCTGGACGGGGAGCCGTGGCGGCCCCGGAAGGCCGGCGAGGAGGCCGAGGTCCGGCCCGCCGGCGAACTCGCCCTGCTGCAGTTCACGTCCGGGTCCAGCGGCTCGCCCCGGGGCGTCATGGTCACCTGGGAGAACCTGGAGGCCAACAGCGATCTGATCGCGCGGGAGGCCGGCTACGAGGACGGGGACGTGGTGGCCTCCTGGCTGCCGCTGTACCACGACATGGGGCTGATCGGCTGCTTCCTCACGCCCATCGCGCGGCAGGGGACGCTGAAGCTGATGCGGCCCGACCACTTCATCCGCGACCCGGCACGGTGGCTGCGGTGCTTCGGGGAGGCGGCGCACACGGCGGCTCCGCCGTTCGCATACGCCTACTGCGCGCGGCGGGTCAAGCCCGAGCAGCTGGAAGGGCTCGACGTGTCCGGGTGGAAGATGGCGCTGATCGGCGCCGAACCCATCGACCCCCACACGCTCGAGGTGTTCGCGCAGCTCATGGAGCCGTTCGGGTTCTCCCGGACGATGTTCAAGCCCGCCTACGGGATGGCCGAGACGACGCTGCTCGTCACCATGGACGACGTCCCGCGCAACCCCCTGGCGGTCCGGCCCGACCCGGAGGCGCTGGCGTTCGGGCAGGCCGTCCGGATCCTGGAGCAGCACCCGCTCGGACCGGAGTCCCTCGGCGCCAAGGCCGGCTGGGTCGTCGGCTGCGGGACGCCCGAGGACGACGTGCCCGTCGCCATCGTCGACGACGAGGGGCGCGAGCTGGAGAGCGGCCTCCTCGGCGAGATCGTCGTGGGGGGACCGTCGGCGTGCCCGGGGTACTTCGCGGGGGCCGAGGCCAAGTCGACCCGGTTCATGGACGGGAAGGTCTACACCGGCGACGCCGGGTTCTTCCACGAGGGGCAGCTGTTCGTCCTCGGGCGCATGGGCGACAGCATCAAGGTGCGCGGGCGCTCGGTCTACGTCGAGGACCTCGAATCCAAGATCGCCGAGGTGAGCGGGCTCGGGAAGGGCCGCATCGTCGTGGTCGGCGTCCCCGGCGCCGGGCGCAAGGGGCTCGCGCTGTTCGCCGAGACGCAGGACGAGGCCTGGATCGGCGGGGTGCGCGAGATGCTGCGGCGGCGGCTCGGAGACGACGTGGAGCTGACCATCGTCGTCGGCACCGGGCTGATCCAGCGCACCTCCAGCGGCAAGCCCCGCCGCAGGTACATGTGGGAGAGGCTGCAGGGCGGCCACCTGGAGGGCGCGCGGATCATCAGCTGATTGCTAAAGCCGGTGATAACAGGACAACATGGCGTTGACGCTGTGAGAGGGCCAAGATGCCGGCTGTTGCCAAGACGCTCCTGAAGCTGGGCTCCCGCCTGGGTTCCACCGCCCAGAACGCCCTGGAGGTCGCCCGGTTCGGAGGGTTCGACACCGACGAGGACGCCTCGCCCTGCGAGGTGGTGACCGAGCAGCGCGTCTACCGGCTGCGGCACTACTTCCCCGGCGCGGGCGGCGGGCCGGTCGTGCTGCTCGTCCCCCCGCTGATGATCACCGCGGAGGTGTACGACATCTCCTCGCGGGTCAGCGCGGTGCGGGTGCTGCGCGACCTCGGCGTCGACCCGTGGGTGGTGGACTTCGGAGCGCCCGAGCGCGAGCCCGGCGGACTGGAGCGGACGGTCAGCGACCACGTGCTGGCCGTCAGCGACGCGGTGGACCGGATCCGGGAGGCCACCGGGCGGGACGTGCACCTCGCCGGGTACTCGCAGGGCGGCATGTTCGTCTACCAGGCCGCCGCGTACCGGCGCAGCGAGGGCATCGAGTCCGTGGTGACGTTCGGGAGCCCGGCCGACACCAGCGTCGGGCTGCCGTTCGGGCTGCCGAGCTGGCTCGCGTCCGAGGGCGTCGAGCGCATCCCCGACGCCCTGCTCGGCGGGTTCGCGGTGCCGGGCTGGGTCACGCGGCTCGGGTTCCAGCTCCTCAGCCCCGTGAAGTCGGTGCGCTCCCGGGTCGACTTCATCCTCCAGCTCCACGACCGGGAGCGGCTCGCGCCCCGGGAGCGCCAGCGCCGGTTCCTGGAGCGGGAGGGCTGGGTGTCGTGGCCCGGGCCCGCGCTGGCGGAGTTCATCCGCCAGTTCATCCAGCACAACCGCATGCTGACCGGCGGGTTCGTCATCGGCGACCGGCTCGTCACGCTCGCCGACATCACCTGCCCCGTCCTGACGTTCGTCGGGGAGGTGGACGAGATCGCGGCGCCGCCGATGGTGCGCGGGATCCGCCGCGCCGCGCCGCGCGCCCAGGTGTACGAGGCGTCCCTGCGCGCCGGGCACTTCGGGCTCGTCGTCGGCAGCCTCGCCATCGCGCGGACGTGGCCGGCCGTCGCCGCGTGGGCGCGCTGGCGGGACGGCGAGGAGGAGCTCCCCGAGATCGTCGTGCCCGTCGCCGGGGACGAGGAGGCCGCGACCGCAGGGCTCCCGGGCGGCCCCGCCGGGTACGGCCTCCAGCTCGCCATGGGCGTCGGGGCGAGCGCCGCCCGGTCGGCGTACCGGACGGCCTCGCGGGCCGTGCACGGGACCCGCCAGCTCGGCGGGGAGGCTGCGCAGAACCTGCCGCGCCTGGCGCGGCTGGAGCGCATCCAGTCCGACACCCGCATGTCCATGGGGCTGCTGCTGGACGAGCAGGCCCGCCGCATGCCGGACGAGGTCTTCTTCCTCTACCAGGGGCGCGGGCACACCCACGACGCCGCCAGGCGCCGCATCGACGCCGTGGTCCGCGGCCTGATCCACATCGGGGTGCGGCGCGGCGACGCGGTCGGGGTGCTGATGGGCACCCGGCCGACCGCGCTCGCGCTCGTCGCCGCGCTCAACCGGCTCGGCGCCGTCGCGGTGCTGCTGCGGCCCGACGGCGACCCGGCCGCCGAGGCCCGGCTCGGCCAGGTCACGCGGGTCATCGCCGACCCCGAGCACGCCGCGGCCGCCGCGAGGCTGGAGGACGTGCCCGGCTACCTGCTGGGCGGCGCGGGACGCGGCGAGCGCGGTCCGCTGATGGACATGGAGGCCATCGACCCGGACCGGGTCGAGCTGCCCGGCTGGTACCGGCCCAACCCGGGCCGGGCCGGCGACCTGGCGTTCGTGGTCTTCCGCGGTGACGGGGACCAGCTGCGCGCCAGCCGCATCACCAACCGGCGGTGGGCCCTGTCGGCGTTCGGGACGGCGTCCTCGGCCTCCCTGTCCTCGTCCGACACCGTCTACAGCCTCACGCCGCTCCAGCATCCGTCCGCGCTCCTGATGAGCCTCGGCGGAGCCGTCGCGGGCGGTGCGCGACTGGCGCTGGCGAGCGCTCACGCCGATCCCGGGGGGAGCGGGGGGTCGTCCCCCCACAAGGAGTACGACCCCGAGACGTTCTGGGACGAGGCGCGGCGCTACGGCGTGACCGTCGCCTCCTACACCTGGACGCTGCTGCGCGAGCTCGTGAACGCGCCGCCGAACCCGGCCGAGCGGCACCACGCCGTCCGGCTGTTCATCGGGTCGGGCATGCCGCGCAACCTGTGGCTGCGGGTCGAGGAGCGGTTCGCGCCCGCGCGGGTCCTGGAGTTCTACGCCTCCACCGAGGGCGAGTCGGTGCTGGTCAACCTGAGCGGCAAGAAGCCCGGGTCGCTCGGGCGGCCGCTGCCGGGCAGCGCCGGGGTGCGCCTGGCCCGCTACGACCTGGAGAACGGCCGGCTCGCCGAGGGACCGGACGGGTTCGCCATCCCCTGCGAGCCCGGCGAGATCGGCATGCTGCTCGCCCGGGTGCGGCTGTCGGCGATCGGGTCGGCGGCCCGCCCCGTGCGGGGCGTGTTCCGGCCCGAGGACGCCTGGACGATCACCGGGGACCTGTTCCGGCGGGACGCCGACGGCGACTTCTGGCTCGTCGGCCGGGAGACCGAGCTGATCCGCACGGCCGACGGCATCGTCCCGCCCGGCCCCATCCGTGACGCGCTGGGCGACCTGCCCTACGTCGACTCCGTCGCCGTCTACGGGATCCCGGTGGGCGACACGGAACTGGCCGCGGCCGCCGTCAGCCTGCGGGCCGCCCAGGGGGTTCCCGCCGAGGGCGCCGTCAAGCCGGTGGACCTGTCCGAGGCGCTGCTGCGGGTGGAGCCGGGGCTGCGGCCCGCGATCGTGCGGATCGTTGACGAGGTGCCCGTCACGGCGGGCCGGCGGCTGCGGACGGCGCCCCTGCGGGACGAGGGAGTCCCCAAGGCGGGGGACGGGCGCGCCTTCTACCGGGACAAGGCGGGCGCGTACCGGCCGCTGACGGACGCCGCGAGGCGGCGGCTCCTCAAGGCGCCGCCCGCCCGCGAGGCCCGCTGACGCCCAAGTCACCGCCGATAAGTCTGGACTTACGGGCGGCCGTTGCGTTAGAACAAAGCAACAGATTTCGCGCATTTGTTGCACGCGTCCGGAGGGGTCATGACGAGTGTTCTCGCGCCGCCGCCGCAGGGCAGCGACCTGAAACCGGTGCCCGGCGTCCCCGGCGTCCCCTACATCGGCAACACGCTCGCGGTGATGCGCGACCCGATCGGGATGGCCCGCAAGCGGTACGCCGAATACGGCCCGGTCGCCTGGGGATGGCTGCTCGGCCAGCGGATGGTCACCGTCCACGGCCCCGAGGCCGCCGAGGTCGTCCTGGTCAACCGGGACAAGGCGTTCGCGAACGGACCCGCGTGGAGCTACTTCATCGGCCCGTTCTTCAACCGCGGCATCATGCTCCTGGACTTCGAGGAGCACCTGCACCACCGCCGCATCATGCAGCAGGCGTTCACCCGCCCCCGGCTGCGCTCCTACATGGACGCGATGGCCCCCGGCATCGTCAGGGGCGTGGAGTCGTGGAGGCCCGGGCAGGGCTTCAAGGTCTACGACCACATCAAGAAGCTCACGCTCGACCTCGCGGTGGACGTCTTCATGGGCGTCGAACTCGACGACGCCGAGCGGGCGCGGGTCAACGGCGCGTTCATCGACGCCGTCCGGGCAGGGACGGCCTACGTCCGCTTCCCGGTGCCCGGCCTGCGCTGGCACAAGGGCCTCCAGGCGCGCAAGGTGCTGGAGGAGTTCTTCTACCGGCACCTCCCCGCCAAGCGCGAGGGCGACGGAAGCGACCTGTTCTCGGCGCTCTGCCAGGCCGAGACCGACGACGGCGAGCGGTTCACCGACGAGGACGTCGTCAACCACATGATCTTCGCGCTGATGGCGGCGCACGACACCACCACCATCACGCTGACGACGATGGCCTACTACCTGGCCAAGTACCCCGAATGGCAGGAGCGGCTCCGCGAGCAGTCCCTCGGGCTCGGCAAGGAGAGCCCCGGCTTCGACGACCTGGACGCCTTCACCGGCATCGACATGGTGATGAAGGAGTCGATGCGGATGGTCACGCCCGTCCCGGCGCTCCCGCGCAAGGTCGTCAAGGACACCTCCATCCTCGGCTTCCACGTCCCCGCCGGAACGACCGTCGTGGTGCCCATGCTCAGCAACCACCACATGGCCGACTGGTGGACCGATCCCGACGAGTTCGACCCCGAGCGGTTCTCCCCGGAGCGCCGCGAGGACAAGGTCCACAAGTACGCCTGGGCTCCGTTCGGGGGCGGCGCGCACAAGTGCATCGGGCTGCACTTCGCCGGGATGCAGGTCAAGACGATCCTGCACCAGATGCTCCTGCGGTACCGCTGGAGCGTGCCCGCGCGCTACGAATGGCCCCTGGACACCACGTCCCTTCCCTCGCCCAAGGACGGGCTCCCCGTCCGCCTCGACCGACTGGAGCAGTGAACATGAGCAAGGTCGTCGCCATCACCGGGGCCGCGCGGGGGATCGGCCTCGCCACCGCCCGCGCCCTCAAGGCCAGGGGCGCCACCGTCGTCATCGGCGACATCGACGAGACCGCCGTCAAGGAGGCCGCCGAGTCGCTCGGCGTCACCGGCCTCGCCCTGGACGTCACGTCCCGCGAGTCGTTCACCGCCTTCCTCGACAAGGCCGAGGAGGCCGCCGGCCCCCTCGACGTCGTCGTCAACAACGCGGGGATCATGCCGATCGGGCCGGTCACCGACGAGAGCGACGCCGACGCCCGCCGCTGCATCGACATCAACGTGCACGGCGTGATGCTCGGCACCAAGCTCGCCCTCGACCGGATGCTGCCGCGCGGCCGGGGCCACGTCATCAACATCGCCTCGCTCGCCGGCGTCATGTTCACCCCCGGCCTCGCGCTCTACAACGCCAGCAAGGCCGCCGTCGTCGGGTTCACCGAGGCGACCCGGCTGGAGGTGGCGGACCGGGGCGTGCACGTCAGCGCCGTCCTGCCCACCTTCACCAACACCGAGCTGACCGCCGGGACGCGCAGCCCGAAGGGGCAGAAGAACTGCGAGCCCGAGGACATCGCCGCCGCCGTCGTCGACCTGATCGGCAGGCCGCGCCCGCAGGTCGCCGTGCCGAAGAAGCTCGGCACGCAGGTCCGGCTCGGCGCGCTGCTGCCCGAGCGGGTCCGGCAGGCGACCTCCCGCCGCCTCGGCCTCGACAAGATCTTCCTGGAGTACGACCCCGAGGCGCGCAAGGGCTACGACGCCCGCATCCGGTCGGGTTCCTAGACCGCTCCGGCCCGCCGCGCCCTGCGGAAGGCACGGCGGGCCGGCGGCAGGTAGCGGACGGACTCGGGCAGCAGCGGCCACACCCGTCCCGCCGCGCGGACGGCCGCCGCGAACCGCCGGTGGCGGCGCTCGTCGGCGGCGCTCCACGGCAGGTCGAGCAGCTCCCGCATGCGCGGGTGCATCCCGCCGACCGTGATGAACCGGGCGACCGCGTTCAGCGGCGGCGACACCGCCCGCCACACCGGCGCCGGCACCCTGGGCGGCGCGGGCAGCCCCTTGGTCACGTACCCGACGCCGTACCGGGCGGTCCTGTGCGCGACGATCTCCTCGTCCAGCATCCGCTTCCAGTACGCCTGGAACGCCTCCCAGTCGTCCGGCATGGCCCGGTCGCTGACCCCGTACATCCGGAACCAGGTCTTGGACTCCTCGTAGATCCGGCGCTTCTCGTCCTCGCCGAGCGGCCGGATGAAGGTCTCGACGCCGTAGAGCATGTTGTCGAGGAAGGTCGCGTGCGCCCAGTAGTAGGTCTCGGGATCGAGCGCGTGGTAGCGGGAGCCGTCCGGCATCGTGCCCTTGATCTCGCGGTGGTAGTCCCGCACCCTGCGGCCCGTCTCACCGGACCGCTCCCCGCCGTACACGGTGTTCAGGATCGGGCCCGCGGACCGCTTGACCCGCGCGAACGTCTCGGTGAAGAACACCGAGTGGTCCAGGACGCCCTGGCCGAGCGCGGGGAGCATGTTCTGCAGCACGCCCGCCCGCGGACCGACGAGGAGCATCCGAGTGTCGCCGAAGTACCGCCAGGTCAGCGAGCCGGGCCCGAGGGGGGTCGGGGTACGCGCGTCGGCCTCGTCCGTCATGTGCACCGCCGGGGATCGGAACGGAACTACAGAACGACGATCATTGTAACTGTGTCCCATCCGGTGGCGGGGTGCCGGGCGCCCGGCGGCTAGGGTGCGGACATGACCACGGACGCGACCATCACGCAGAGGCTGCGGGACCGGCTGGCGGCGCCGGACGCCGGCGCCGACGACCTCGACACCCGCATCCTCGACGCCGCGCTCGCGGAGTTCGAGACCTACGGCCTGCGCCGGGTCAGCGTCGAGGACGTCGCCAAGCGGGCCGGGGTCGCGCGCACCACCATCTACCGGCGGTTCACCAACAAGGACCAGCTGGTCCAGGCCGTGATCCTGCGGGAGTGCCGCCGCTTCCTCACCGCCATCGCCGACGCCACCGAGGACCTCGCCTCCCCCGAGGACGCCGTCGTCGAGGGCTTCGTGGTCGGCCTGCGCAACGCCCGCACCCACCCGCTCATGACGCGCGTCCTGCAGAGCGAGCCCGAGGCGTTCCTGCCGCAGCTCAGCATGAACGGCGGCGCGGTGATGCTCGCGGCCCGCGACATCCTCGCCGACCGCCTCCGCCGCGCCCGCCCCGGCGGCGCCGAAGACCACGACACCGTGGCCGAGGTACTGCTACGGGTCGCGGTCTCGCTCCTCCTCATCCCCGGCGGCGGCCTCGCCCTGAACGACGAGAACGAAATCCGCACCTTCGCCCGCGAATACCTGACACGGTTGTGTTGATGGCAGTGCTCTCCTCCTTCGGGCCTTGAGGGCCCTCCATCGTCGAGCACTGCGGGTGGTCGCTGGCATCGCTTCGACTCGCCTTGCGGCTCGCTGCGCGATCAGGTTCTCGCTTCGCTCGAACCTGCCTTCGGACGCGATCGCAACCGTTGGGGTTGTCGCGTGGTTGCGGTGGTGGCTGAGGTGGTTGCGGGGGTGTGTCCCGTAGGCTCTGGTTGTCGAATTTCGTTCTAGAAGCGGAGGTGCGGCATGGCGGCGGTCGTGCAGACGTCCTACGGGAAGGTCCGAGGCGCGGTACGGGACGGTGTGACCGCCTTCCTCGGGATTCCCTACGCCGCGCCGCCGTTCGGGGCGAACCGCTTTCAGGCGCCGCGCCCGCCCGAGCCGTGGGACGGGGTCCGCGACGCCGTCGAGTACGGGCCGACCGCACCCAAGCCCGGCTATCCACGGGTGTTCGCCGCGCTCCTGCCCGACCCCGCCATCCCGGGTGACGACTGCCTCAACCTGAACGTGTGGACCCCCCGCCTCCCGGACGGCGAGGCGGGCCTTCCGGTGATGGTGTGGATCCACGGCGGCGCGTTCCGGAACGGGTCGGGCGCCGTCCCGGTCTACAACGGCCACAACTTCGCCCGCGACGGCGTCGTCTGCGTGACGATCAACTACCGGCTCGGCGTCGAGGGCTTCGCGTACCTGCCCGGCGCTCCCCTCAACCGCGGGCTGCTCGACCAGATCGCCGCGCTGGAGTGGGTCCGCGACAACATCGCCGCGTTCGGCGGCGACCCCGCCAGGGTCACCGTGTTCGGCGAATCGGCGGGCGCGATGAGCGTCACGACCCTGCTCTCCCTCGACCTCGGCCTCTTCCACCGCGCCGTCGCGCAGAGCGGCGCGGGCAGCATCGCCCAGGACCCGGCCGACGCCCTGCTCGTCACCAAGGAGATGGCGGCCCGCCTCGGCGTCGAGCCCACCGCCGAGGCGTTCGCCGCGCTCGACCCGGCCGCGGTCATTCCCGCCCAGAACGCGGTTGCCGCCGAGGTGGCGGCGCTGCCCGACCCCGGCCGCTGGGGCGCCACCACGGCCGCGGGCGGCATGGCGCTCACGCCCGTCCTGGACGGCGAGCTGATCACCCGGCGCCCCGAGGACGCCATCGCCGCCGGAGCCGGGCGGGACGTGGACCTGCTCATCGGCTACACCACCGAGGAGTTCCGGCTCTTCCTGATGCCGACCGGGGTCGCCGCCGGCCTCAACGACGAGCTGGTCGCCGCCGTGGCCGCGGGCATGGGCGTCCCGCCCGGCCTGCCCGCCGCCTACCGCGCCCACCACCCGGACATGGCGTCCGGCGAGCTGCTGGCGGCGATCATCACCGACAGCCTGTTCCGCGTCCCCGCCCACCGCGCCGCCACCGGGCACGCCGACTCCGGCGGGCGCACCTGGATGTACGAGTTCGCGTGGCGGTCGCCGAACCACGACCTCGGCGCCTGCCACGCGCTGGAACTCGGCTTCGTGTTCGACAACCTCACCGCCGAGGAGGAGGGCCTCACCGGCCCGAACCCGCCGCAGGCGCTCGCCGACCGGATGCACCGCGCCTGGACCCGCTTCGCCGTCGACGGCGACCCCGGCTGGGAGCCTTTCGAGCCGTCAAGCCGCGCCGTGATGGTCTTCGACGACCCCGCCGACGAACTCGTCCACGACCCCCACAGCCACGACCGCGAACTCTGGGACTAGTGCAGCCCTTTTACTACGTGTTCCGCTATGGCTAGGGAGGAGGTGGCGGCGGGGGAGGGGGCGTTGCGGATGGTGGTGATCGGGCCTAGGCGGCCGATGCGGAAGTCGTCCACGAGCGTGCCGTCGGGGTCGACCGCCTGGGCGCGGACGCCGGCGGGTGCCGGGACGACGTCGGCCGTCGTCAGTTCGGGCACGAAGCGGCGGGCCTCGGCGACGAACGCCCGCCTTACCGCCGACCCGTACAGCTCCCGCGCTCCCGTGCGCCAGTGCCGCCGGGCCAGGCGGCGGAAGCCGGGCCAGCGGAGCGCCTCCCACAGGTCCGCGGGACGGACGTCGCGCCGTCGGTAGCCCTCCCTCGCGAGGGCGAGGACGGCGTTCGGGCCGACGTCCACGCCGCCGTCCACGCGCCGGGTGAAGTGGACGCCGAGGAACGGGTAGCGCGGGTCGGGGACGGGATAGATGAGGCCGCGCACGAGATCCGTCCGGGACGGGACGAGCCGGTAGTACTCGCCGCGGAACGGGACGATCGCCGGGGCCGGGGAGTCGCCCGCCAGCCGCGCCACCCGGTCGGACTGGAGGCCGGCGCAGACCACCAGCCGGTCGAAGGCCAGCTCCTCGTGCGGGGAGGCGACCGTGACGCGGTCGCCCGCCCGGCCGATCCGCACGACCTCGAAGCCGAGCCTGACCTCGCCGCCGCCGTCCGCGACGTCCGCCGCGAACGCGCGCGCCACCGCCGGGAAGTCGACGATCGCCGTGGTGGGGGAGTGCAGGGCCGCCACGCCCGCCGCGTGCGGCTCGATCTCGGCCAGCTCGCCGCCGGTCAGCCGCCGCAGCCCGGGGACGCCGTTGGCCGTCGCGCGGCGCTCGATCTCCTCCAGGGCGGCCGTCTCCGCCCCGTCGCGGGCGACGACGAGCTTGCCGCACTCCTCGTACGGCAGGTTCCGGTCCGCGCAGAACTCCTTGAGCAGGCCGATGCCGCGCCTGCACAGGGTCGCCTTCAGCGACCCCGGCGCGTAGTAGAGGCCCGCGTGGGCGACGCCGCTGTTGTGGCCCGTCTGGTGGGCCGCGACGCGGTCTTCCTTGTCCAGGACCGTCACTCTCAGCCCGGGACGCTCCAGCGTCAGCCTGCGCGCGATCGCCAGCCCGACGATGCCCGCGCCGACGACGCCGACCCGTGTCTCCGCCACACCCGCACCCTAGCGGGGGCGCGGCTCAGCTCCCGAGGCGCTTGCGCCCCTGCGCCCGCACCCGCTTGCGCTGGGACGGGTCGAGCATCATGTACCCGACGAGCGGCGCGCCGAGGACGCCGAGGATGATCAGCGCGCTCAGCCACCACGGGAAGACGAACAGGGTCAGGAAGCCGACGACGACGCCGCCGATCACAAGCTTGGTCTGGGTCGACATCTCGCACCTCCGTTGGACGGACCGCCCACTTGTAGAACGGCCGTCGAGCGACCGCTGTTCCACGATATGTCGCGAGTCGGCCCGAGCGCCATGCCGGAAGCGCCCCGGTCAGATGCGCAGGGACAGCTGGCCGCCGCCGAGGGTGCGGAGGACCTCCGCGTGCAGCTTGCCGTTGGTGCACACGACGCTGCCGCCGTCCGGGCCGGGCACGCCGGACAGGTCGGTGAACATGCCGCCCGCCTCCTCCACGATGACCTGGAGGGCGGCGAGGTCCCACAGGGACACCTCGGGCTCGGTGGAGATGTCGACCGCGCCTTCGGCGACCATCATGTGCGACCAGAAGTCGCCGAACGCCCGCGTCCGCCACACCGAGCGGGTCAGTTCGAGGAACCGGGGCAGCCGGTCCTGCTCCTCCCAGCCGCTCAGGCTGGAGAAGGACAGGGACGCGTCGGACAGCTCGCCCACCGACGAGACGCTCATGCGGGACGCGCGGGTCAGGCTGCGGCCCGTCCAGGCGCCGCCGCCCCGGGCCGCCCACCAGCGGCGGTTCAGCGCGGGCGCCGACACCACCCCGACGACGATCTCGTCGTTCTCCATCAACGCGATCAGCGTGGCCCACACCGGGACGCCGCGCACGAAGTTCTTCGTCGCGTCGATCGGGTCGATGATCCAGCAGCGGTTGCCGTAGCCGGTCCTGCCGTACTCCTCGCCGAGGACCGCGTCGCGCGGGCGGGCCCGCTTCAGCGTGCCGCGGATCTGCTCCTCCACGCTCCGGTCGGCGTCGCTGACCGGCGTCAGGTCCGGCTTGGTCTCGACGTCGAGGTCGAGGGCGCGGAAACGCTTGGTCGTGATGTCGTCGGCCCCGTCCGCCAGCACATGCGCGAGACGCAGGTCATCGGAATAGCCCGCCACGGCGAGCCACGCTACCCTGATCACCGCCCGTCGCGACACACGTACCCGGGCCGTTCCGGCGTTTCGGGCGGCCGGGATCGGCGCGCCGGGCGCGATGTCCCGCTTCCCGGCGCGGGTGGTGGCAGCATGGGGGCCATGGCGCACGATCTCCCCGAGTGGGTGGCCGAGCTGACCGATCCCCGCCGGGCGGAGACGCTCGACGAGCTCGCCGACCGCCTCGTCCCCCTGGCCGAGCACGCCATCGACGTCTCCCGTCGATTGCAGGCGCAGCTCAACGAGCTCAACGACCCGTTCAAGCGCGAGGCGCTGTACGGGCGGGTGGAGCGCCTCAAGGCCCGCGTCGGCGAGGCCATGGAGGAGATCACCGCGGAGATCGCCGCATCCGGGGAGGAGCGCATCGAGCGGGTCTTCGCCGACTGGACGGACCGCGCGGGCCCCGCCGGCGACGGCGCCCGGGGGCGGGAGATGCGGCGCCGCCTCGACCGCGACGTCGTCCCGGCGCTGTCCCGGCAGCAGCAGGACGTCGCCGAACGGGTCGCCGAGCGCACCTCCAAGGCCCTGGAGGAGGCGACGCAGCTGCTGCTCACCCGGGTCGAGGAACTCGCCAAGGCGGTCACCGACCTGATCCACGACGTGCTCCCGCTGGCCCGCGAGGGACTGACGCTCGCCAGCCGGATCTCGGCCCTGTCCGGCCACGCCCGCAAGGCGGGGCGGGGGCCGGTCCCGGCCGAGCTGAAGGACGCCGGAGCAGAGACGTCCCGGGCGTTCGACGAGGCCGTGGCGCGGCTGGAGCTGGAGTGGTCGGCGCTCGGCGCCCGCTCCGCGACCGTCCGGGCGGCGCTGCGCGGCGCGGAGGAGGCCGCGTTCAGCCAGGTCACCGAGGAGATGACCCGGTGCGTGGAGCAGCTCGCGCCGCGGCACGTGCAGGCGCTGAACGAGGCCGAGGCCAAGGCGCGCAGCCTGTTCGAGGAGTCGCGGGGCTAGACGGCCTGCGGGAAGCGGAACAGGCGTCCGGGGTCGTGGGCCGCCTTCACCTTCCTGAGCCGGTCCAGGTTGGGGCCGTAGTAGGCGCGGGCCCAGTCCTTCAGGCCGGCGTCGATGTAGTTCACGTAGGCGGCGCCTCCCAGGTGGGGCTCCATCGCGGCGTGCGTGGCCGACAGCCATGCGTCGTCAGGCGCGAGGTACTGGACGCAGAAGAGCCCCTTGCGGTGCGGGAAGGCCGTGTCGCCCGGCCCCACGCGGGCGATCGCGGCGCCCATCGCATCCATGAGGACCGAACGGTTCCGGACGTCGTTGCCCTTGTCGAACCGGTCGAGCAGGGCGCTGATCGCGTCGTCGGGCAGCGGCCTGTAGGCGATGTGCGACTTCCCGGAGTATTCGGTGCGGGGGAAGGCGCCGCCGGGACGCTGCCCCGGCATGGCGCCCCGCCCGTGGCATTGCTCGATCGACTGCCCGGCGCAGCCTCCCATGAACTTCATCGCGTCCATGTAGGACCGGCTCTGTGCGGTGGTCGAGGCGGGATCGGCGCCCACGGCGGCCGTCAGGCGTTCCATGTGGCCGTCGGCGCCGGCGAGCGCGAGGCCCGTCACCTCGACACCGGGAGTGCCCTGGTCGGGGGCGGTGTCGAGGTGCAGGCTCGTCCAGACCTCGCCGGGCGCTGCCGGTGCCCAGCGCTGCCAGCCGCGCACCACGCCGGCCGCGTTCCGCCAGGGCCAGCGCATGCTGAACGGCGTCACGTCGCCGACCTCGTGCGTCCGGAACGTGAACGCCACCGCCACGCCGAAGTTGCCGCCGCCTCCGCCCCGGCACGCCCAGAACAGGTCCGGGTTCCGCTGCGCGTCGCAGGTCAGGACCCGCCCGTCCGCCGTGACGACCTGGACCTCCTCCAGGACGTCGCACGACAGCCCGTACGCGCGGGACGTCACGCCCAGCCCGCCGCCCAGCGTCAGCCCCGCCACGCCGACCGTGGGGCAGCTCCCGGACGGGACGCTCACACCGTCGCCGGCGAGCCCGTCGTAGAGGTCGATCAGCCGGGTCCCGGCCCCGACGGCCGCGCGGTCGCCGTCGCGCTTCACGTCGTCCATGGGGGAGACGTCGACCACGAGGCCCGGGCCCGTCGACCAGCCCGCGTAGCTGTGCCCGCCGGACCGCACCGCCACCGGCATCCGCTTCACCGTGGCGAACGCCACGCATTCCGCGACGTCCTGCGGGGTCTCGCAGTACGCGACGCCTGCCGGGCGGACACGGTCATAGCGCGGGATGTAGAGGCGCCTGGCCTCCTGGTAGGACGCGTCGGACGGGCGGACCAGCTTCCCCTCCAGGCCGCGTTCCAGAGCGTTCCAGTCTGCGGGCCCGGTCGGCATCGGCCTCGGCGGCGCGGACGGAGGCCGGCGCGGGCGCTCATCGGAGCACCCGGCGACGCCGAGCCCGCCTAGGGCCGCCGCCTTGAGCATCGCTCGCCGCTCCATGCGGCCATTGTCGCGCTAGATCACCCTTTGGCGGACGGAACCCGCGGCGCCGCGGCCTAGGTCGTGTCCGGTGGATCATGCGTTGATCCAGAGCAGGGCTGTGACCAGGACGCTTCCTACGCGCTGGTTGCGGGCGAGCTTGTCGAACCGGGTGGCGATGCCGCGCCAATGCTTGAGGCGGCCGATGCGGCGTTCGACCACGTTGCGGAGAGCCGGGTCGAACACCGGAGGCCGCCCGCCGCGCGGGCCGCGGTTCGTCGGCGATTGCGCCGGAGAGCGCGAAGTTACGTCTATCAATAGATTATCCTCAACGAAACTATCTGCTAAGGTCCTGAGTGTTCTAGTCGTTGACTGCTTGGAGATGGCCATGTCCACTCGTGCCCTCATCGTTGACCCCTCCGCTCCTGAGCACATCGGGTTCGGGACGCTCCCCGAGCCCGTTGCAGGGCCGGGACAGGTGCTCATCGAGGTGTCACACGCTTCGCTCAACTACGCCGACCTCAACAACGCACGCAACGGACGCATCCCCGCCGGGGCGCCGGTGGGGTTGGACGCGGCCGGGATCGTTCTGCAGGCCGCGGCGGACGGCTCGGGGCCCGCCGCGGGATCGCGCGTCGTGCTGTTCGCCGACGGAGCGTTCGCCGAAAGGGTGGCTGTCGACACCTCCGCGGTGGCTGAGGTTCCCGACGGCGTCGACCCAGCCCAGGCTGCGGCCCTGCCGACCGCAGGACTCGCTGCGCTGCGCTCACTGCGCGCCGCGCATACCGGGCCTGGTAAGCGTGTGCTGGTGACCGGCGCTTCGGGGGGCGTGGGGCGGTACGCTGTGCGGCTCGCCTCCCGCGCCGGGGCACACGTCATCGCGTCGGTCGGTTCGCTCGCTCGCGGCGACGGCCTCGCCGAAGCGGGTGCCGATGAAGTAGTCGTCGGTCTGGACGACATCAGGGAACCTGTCGACATCGTCGTGGAGACCGTCGGCGGCCCCCATCTGGTCACGGCCTGGCGACTCCTCGCACCGGGCGGCAACCTGCAGTCGGTCGGCTGGACTTCGGGAGCGTCGGCCGTCTTCCCGCCCTATGCGACCGTCGGTCCACCCAAGACCCTCACGTCCTACGTCAACGAGTTCGCGGCCGCCGATGACCTGGCCGAGCTGGTGCGGCTCGTGGCCGACGGCGGGTTGGTCCCGGAGATCGGCTGGCGGGGCTCATGGGAGCGCTTCGCCGAGGCGGCCGACGCGCTGCGCAGCCGCCGCGTGGCAGGCAAGGCGGTCTTCGATCTTCCCTCCCACCGCTAGTCGGGCTCGCCCTCGCGGGCGGCGAGAAGGCGGCGCAGGGAGTCCAGGCGGGCCCGGCTGGCGTGGCCCTCCTCGACCCAGCCGTCCAGGCCGCAGTCGTCCTGGAGGTGGTCGCAGCGGGGCGGGCAGCGTTCGGCGGCGCCCTCGGCGAGGTCGTCGAACGCGCCGAGCACGTTCTCCGGGTCGACGTGCGCGAGGCCGAAGCTCCGCACGCCCGGGGTGTCGATGATCCAGCCGTCGCCGCCGGGCAGCTCCAGCGCGAGCGCCGAGGAGGAGGTGTGGCGGCCCCGGCCGGTGACGGCGTTGACGTGGCTCACCGCGCGTTCGGCGTCCGGGACGAGGGCGTTCACCAGCGTCGACTTGCCGACGCCGGAGTGGCCCACGAGCACGCTCGTGCGGCCGGCGAGGCGGCGGCGCAGCTCGTCGAGGTCGCCGCCGCGCTCGGTCACGACATAGGGGACGCCGAGCGGGGCGTACTCGGCGACCAGGGCGTCCGGGGACGCGAGGTCGGCCTTGGTGAGGCAGAGCAGCGGGGCCATTCCGGCGTCGTAGGCGGCGACGAGCTGCCGGTCGATCATGCGGGGCCGCGGCTCGGGGTCGGCCAGCGCCGTCACGATGACCAGGCTGTCGGCGTTCGCGACGATGATCCGCTCGAACGGGTCGGTGTCGTCGGCGGTGCGGCGCAGCGCCGAGGTGCGCGGCTCGACCCGCACGATGCGGGCCAGGGTGTCCTGGGCGCCGGTGACGTCGCCGACCAGCGCGACGCGGTCGCCCACGACGACGCCCTTGCGGCCGAGCTCCCGGGCCCGCATCGCGGTGACGGCGCGCTCGTCGCCCGTGCCGGGGTCGGCCAGGCACCGGTACCGGCCGCGGTCCACGGCCGTCACGAGCCCGGGCGAGGCGTCCTCGTGCGCGGGACGGCGGCGGGTGCGCGGCCGCGACCCGCGGCGCCCGGGCCGCACCCGGACGTCGTCCTCGTCATAGTCGTGTTTTCGTGCCAGTGGTCCGTTCCCTGCTGTCAGGCGGACGCCAGCATCGACGTCCACTGCCGGGTGAAGTTCGGAAGAGTCTTGCCGACGGTGCCCGGATTCTCCACTTCGATGCCGGGAACGGCCAATCCGAGCAGGGCCGCCGCCATCACCATCCGGTGGTCGTCGTAGGTGCGGAAGACGCCGCCGCGCAGCGGGCGCGGGCGGATCTCCAGGCCGTCGGGCAGCTCCCGGACGTCGCCGCCCAGCCCGTTGATCTCGGCGACCAGCGCGGCGAGCCGGTCGGTCTCGTGGCCGCGCAGGTGCGCGATGCCCGTCAGCCGGGACGGCGAGCCGGCCAGCGCCGCGAGGGCCGCGAGCACCGGCGTCAGCTCGCCGACCTCGTGCAGGTCGGCCTCCAGGCCGCCGAACCCGTCCCCGCCGCGCACGGTCAGCCCGTCCGGCCCGCGGGTCACCTCGGCGCCCATCGCGGCGAGCAGGCCCCGCAGCGCGTCGCCGGGCTGGGTCGTCTCGGCCGGCCAGTCCGGGACGGTGACGCGGCCCCCGGTGACCAGCGCCGCGCCGAGGAACTGCGCCGCGTTCGACAGGTCCGGCTCGATCATCACCTCGCCGCCGCGCAGCGGACCGGGCGCCACGCGCCAGACGTTGTGCCGCGCCTCGACCTCGGCGCCCGCCGCGCGCAGCATCTGGACGGTCATCGCCAGGTGCGGCGCCGACGGGACCGGCGGCCCCTCGTGCCTGACCTCCACGCCCTTGTCGAACCGCGGCGCGGCCAGCAGCAGCCCCGACACCAGCTGGGACGACGCCGACGCGTCGATCGTCACCCCGCCCCCGGCGACCGAGCCCGAGCCACGGACGGTGAACGGGAGCGCGTCGCGCCCCCCGTCGTCGATCTCGGCGCCGAGGGCCCGCAGCGCCGTGATGATGGGGCCCATCGGCCGCTCGCGGGCTCGCGGGTCGCCGTCGACGAACACCTCGCCGGACGCCAGGGCGGCGACCGGCGGCAGGAACCGCATCACCGTCCCCGCCAGCCCGACGTCGACGCGCGCCGGGCCCTCCAGGCGCCCCGGCAGCACCTGCCAGTCGGCGGAGTCCTCCCCGATGCCGGCGCCGAGCGCGCGGAGGGCGCCGGCCATCAGCTCGGTGTCGCGGCTGTGCAGGGGCCGGGTGATGCGGGTGGGCGCCTCCGCGAGCGCGGCGAGGATCAGCGCCCGGTTGGTCATCGACTTCGAGCCGGGCAGCGGCACGGTGGCGTCCACCGGGGCATGGGCGACCGGGGCGGACCAGTGCGGAGAGGACATGCCCCAAGGTTATCGGGCCGTCGACGGAGGGAGCGGGGCGATCGGGCGGCCCCCCGCGATCAGAGAGGGATCGTCAGGAGCGTTCCGCCGCCGTCCAGGCGGACCTCGAAGTGGCCGATCTCCTGGCGGCTGAGCCCGGTCCCGCCCTGCATGACGAGCGGCTTGGGCTGGTCGGGGACGCCGTAGCCCTTGTCCGGGACGCTCCACCCGGCGACGACGCTGCGCTCGCCGGTCCGCGACACCGCCTCCAGGTGGCACTTCAGCGGCCCCCGGACGCCCTTCAGCTCCAGCCCGACCTGCGTGCCCCAGCCCTTGTCGACCAGCGCGACCGTGCCGGACGCGCCCGTGCTCGCGTTGGCCGCGTGGAACTTCTGGCCGGTGAGGGCCTGCGTCACGGGCGGTTTCGGGGCGGGGGCCTCGTCGTTCACGGCCGCGCCGATGCCGATGCCCGCGGCGAGCGCCGCGGCCGCGGCGGCCGTGCCCGCGAGGTACGCGCCGCGCCGGAACCGCTGATCGGCCCGCCGCCTGCGCCGCATCATGTCGATCACCGGCGCCGGGGGCGCGGACGGCTCGCCGGCGCCCTCCCATCCGGGCCCGCCCGGGACCGGCCCGGCCGCCGCGGGCGACAGCCCGGCCAGGGCGCCGGCCGCCCCGGACAGCTCCCTGAGCTCGGCCTGGCACGACCCGCATCCCCGCAGATGCGCCTCGAACGCCAGACGGTCGCCCTCTTCGAGAAGGCCCAGCGCGTACGCGCCGACATCGGTGTGCTCGACCTGGGAACTCATGACGTCACACCCCTCTCCTCCAAGGCGACCCTCAAAGCGCGCAACGCGTAGTACACGCGGGACTTGACCGTCCCCACCGGGATGCCGAGGTGCTCGGCGGCCTGGTTCACCGTCCGGTCGCGCAGCACCGTCTCCGTCAGCGCCTGCCGGTGCGCGGGGGAGAGCGACTCCAGCGCCTCGGTCACCACGACCTTGCGCAGCAGCGCGTCCATCTCGTCCGCCATCGGGAGGTTCTCCAGGGGCCCGTCGCCGACCTCCGGCGGCCTGACCTCGCGCTGCCGCCGGTTGTCGATCACGATACGCCGGGAGACCGTGGCCAGCCACGGCATCAGCGAGGACGTCCGGTCGTCGAGCCGGTCCGCGCTGCGCCAAGCCCGGATCATGGTCTCCTGCACCACGTCCTCGGCCCACGGGCGGTCACCGCCCGTCAGCCGCAGGACGAACGCGAGGAGGGGCCGATGGTACTCGCGGTACAGCTCGGCCGCCATCTCCTCGTCGGCCGCGGTCTGCGCGGCCCGCGCCGCGCCGGGGCGGCGGAGCAGGCTCCGCAGGCCGCCGCCGGGGCGGCCGGTCGATCCGGGAACTGCCATGGCCGGGGCGTCTCCGTCGTGCTGGAAGGGCGGTCATCTGGCAGTACGGGACCGCCCCGGCCTCTGGTTCAACGCCCTTGAGACTCTTTTAAGGTTCTCTTCGGGAAGTCAGCGTTTGACAGCGTGCAGAGCCTTGCCCGCCTGCGCGGCGGTTCCGGCCTTGACCACCCGGCCGGCCTTGGCGGCCTTCGCCGCCTGTGTCGCCGTCCCGGCCTTCACGGCCTGGCCCGCCCGCGCGGCCTTGCTCGGCTTGGAAGCGCGGCCGAGCTTGAACGCGCTCCCCGCGGCCAGGGCGCCCTTGAGCGCCCCGCCTGCCCTGCCGCTTTTCTTCCTGCCCCGGGCCTTACCGGCCTTCTCGGCCGCCTTGCCCGCCATGAGGGCGCCGCCCGCGCCCGCGCTCCTGAGCGCGCCGCCGGCCTTGCGGGCCGCCTTGCCTCCGGCCTTGCCGCCCGCCTTGCCGGCCTTCAGCGCGCCGCTCGCCGCCCCGGCCGCCGTGAGCGCGCCGCCCGCCTTGCCACCCGCCTTGCCCAGCCGGAACATGCCGCCGGACTTGGCGGACTTGGCGCGGCCGGACGCCTTGGCGGCCTTGCGCCCGCCCTCGGCGCGGGCGACGCGAACCTGCCGGGACGCCTCGCGGCGCGCCTCCCGCAGCGTCGCGGCGGCCTCGCGGCGCATCGCCTTGGCCTCCGCGCCGCTCCTGATCTGCGTCTCCCGCACGGCGCGGCGCAGCTCGGCCGTGCGCGGCGCGCGGCGGGGCTCGGTCGCCACCATCAGCAGCGCGCCGAACATGCCGGCGTTCTTCAGCAGGTGGGAGCGCTCGTTCGCGCGGCGTTCGGGGTCGTCCTCGGTCCAGTAGCGGTGCTCGGTCGCCAGCGCGGGGACGAGCTGGGCGGCGAGCACCAGCGTCGTGAGCCGCCGGAACTTCCCGGTCAGCAGCAGCGCGCCGGTGCCGAGGCTGAGCGCGCCCTGCAAGCGGACGAGGGTCTCGGGGTCCTTCGGCAGCCAGTCGATCCGGTCGGCGACCGGCTTGACGGCCGGGCCCACCCGCTCGGCGCGTTCGCGCGGGTCGCGGAGTGCCTCCAGGCCGGTCATGATGTACGGCGCCGCCACGAACGGGCGGGCCAGGGTCGTGAAGGGTCGCATAGCCCGCTACATGCCCAGCGCGCCGCGCCTCAAGCGCGGCAGGATGGGACCCATGTGCGGACGCTACGCCACCTCCCGCGCGCGGCAGGAGCTGCTGGACGAGTTCCAGGTGCAGCTCGACGCGGCGGACGGGGACATTCAGGCCGACTACAACGTCGCTCCCACCAAGCAGGTCCCGGTCGTGCTCGACCGGCGGCCGAAGGACGAGCCCGACGAGGCGGCCGCGGTGCGCCAGTTGCGCACGGTGCGGTGGGGGCTCGTGCCGTCCTGGGCCAAGGACCTGTCCATCGGGTCGCGCATGATCAACGCTCGGGTCGAGACGGTGCACGAGAAGCCGTCCTACCGCCGGGCGTTCGCCAGGCGGCGCTGCCTGCTGCCCGCCGACGGCTACTTCGAGTGGTACACGCTGCAGGACCAGGGCGACGGGGGCGACCCGGCAGAGGGGGAGAAGAAGGCGAAGAGGAAGCCGCAGAAGCAGCCGTACTTCATCCGTCCCAAGGACGGCGCGGTCATGGCGATGGCGGGCTTGTACGAGTTGTGGAAGTCACCCGAGGACGAGTGGGTGTGGACCTGCACCGTCATCACCACCAACGCGCCGGACGACCTCGGCCGCATCCACGACCGGATGCCGATGGTCGTCGAACCGGACCGGTGGGACGCCTGGCTCGACCCCGCGCTCACCGACACCGAGCAGGTGCGCGGCCTCCTCGTTCCCGCCATGGCCGGGACAATGGACGCCTATCCCGTCTCGAAGGCCGTCAACAACGTGCGGAACAACGGCCCGGAACTTATAGAACCGGCAAATTCCGGGGATGGTTCCGGCAACCATTCCGAGGGGCTCTTCTGACGCGGGGCCGCGCCGGAGGGGCCCGGCGCCATTCCGCTCGGGGAGCGCCCCGGGCGCGACAATTCCGCCACCGGCAGCGTGACCGCGTGACGGCGTGACGGCGTGACGGCGTGACGGCGTGACGGCGTGACGGCGTGACGGCGTGGCGCGCCGGCTAGCGCAGCCGGGCGCTGGCCAGGAGGTGGATGCCGAGCGACTCGTCGGTCTGGCGTGCGCCCATCTCCGTGCGGACGAGTCGCTGCAGCGCCCGCGGGGACTCGCCGAGGACGTGCTCGACGGTCGAGGGGGACAGCACCGTGCGCGGCCGGATCCACTCGACCTCCAGGCCGGCGTCGGCGAGCAGCTCGCGGAGCTGGTGCGAGGAGAACGAGCGGGTGATCGTCCCGTCCGGCCAGGGCACGAGGACGACCTCGGCGCTGGGGACGTCCGACAGGTGCGCCCAGTAGTTGCGCTCGGCCAGCAGCGCCATGCCGAGGGTGAGGGAGTCGACGCACAGCAGGACCCGGCCGCCGGGGCGCAGCACGCGGGCGATCTCGCTGATCGTGGCCTCGGTGGCCAGGTGCCGCGACAGCACGCGGTTCTCGGCGATCACGGCGTCGACGCAGGCGTCGGCGAGGTAGGACAGGGTGCCGGAGTCGGCGACCACCGGGACCGTGGGGGCGGTCCGCCCCGCGCCGCCGGGGCGCCCCGGCGCCGGACGGCCCCGGCGTTCGGGGTCGCGCACCTCCAGCACCGTGTGGCCCGCCGCGGCCGCGCGGGCGGCGCTGTGCCCCTGCCCGCCCGAGATGTCGAGCACGCGGGACGGCCTGCGCGGCAGCCACCGGGCGAGCTGGGCGTCCGCCACCGCCTCGTAGAAGGTCCAGTAGCGCGCCAGGGAGTCCCCTGACCCGTCACCGGAGGTGTCCCGCAGGCTGGCGATGGTGGGCTCGGAAGGTTGCGCCGAAGGCACCGAGTGCACCAATTGCTCCTGTTCTAGCCGTGTATGTCACATCTTTCCCCGTCCGGGGCCGGTCATCACCCTGAGTGAGGGACGGGACCCGGCGACACGGTCGCGGCGCGCCCGCCCCCGCCCGGGAATCGGCGGGGGCGTTCCGGTGTTGCACCCTCTCACAGAGCAGCGAAAGCGGAGGTGCGAGCCGGATGACCACAGCCGTCGCCGATCAGCAGCGGAGAGCCGGCACGGCGGCGCCCCGCGGCGACGCGCGGGCCCCCGCCCGCGTCGGAGGGCCGCGCGGACCGATATCGTCTGTGGGGTCGATATCGTCTGAGGGGTACGGCGCCGCCCGGCCGGTCAAGGCCACGGGCGCCAGAGCCGAGGGGGTGGGTCAGGTACCGGGCACCGCGGAGACCGTGGAGCAGCGGCAGGAGCGCTTCCAGCGCGACGTGCTCCCGTTCTTGGACCAGCTGTATTCGGCCGCGCTGCGCATGACGCGCAACCCGGCCGACGCCGAGGACCTCGTCCAGGAGACGTTCGCCAAGGCGTTCGCGTCCTTCCACCAGTTCAAGGAGGGGACGAACCTCAAGGCCTGGCTCTACCGCATCCTGACCAACACGTTCATCAACTCCTACCGCAAGCGGCAGCGCCAGCCGCAGCAGGCGGCCACCGACGACATCGAGGACTGGCAGATCGCGCGTGCCGAGTCGCACACGTCGAGCGGTCTGAAGTCGGCCGAGGCCGAGGCGCTGGAGCACCTGCCCGACTCCGACGTCAAGCGGGCGCTCCAGGAACTGCCGGAGGAGTTCCGGATCGCCGTCTACCTCGCCGACGTCGAGGGGTTCGCCTACAAGGAGATCGCCGAGATCATGGGCACGCCCATCGGCACGGTGATGTCCCGGTTGCACCGGGGCCGGCGCCAGCTGCGCGGCATGCTTGAGGACTACGCCGACGAGCGCGGGCTCACCCGCGCGAGCAGGGGGTCGACATGAGCTGCGGCAACCACCACGACACGCCCTGCGACGAGGTGCTCGCCCGCGTGTACACCTACCTCGACGGCGAGCTCGACCAGGGCGGCTGCGGCGAGGTGCGCCAGCACCTCGACGAGTGCGGCCCGTGCCTGCGCGAGTACGGCCTCGAAGAGGCCGTCAAGAAGCTCGTGAGCAAGTCGTGCGGGTGCGAGCAGGCCCCGACCGACCTGCGCGCCAAGGTGCTCGGCCGCATCGAGGAGATCTGCGGCGAGATCCAGGCGTCCGGGGCCGGCGAGGTCCCGGCGTCCGGTGGCGCCGGCAAGCCGGAGAGCGCCTGACCACCGGTATCTTTCCGGTGTGCTGACACTCGTCACCGGCGCGGCCGGATTCATCGGGTCCCATCTCGTCGACAGGCTCCTCGCGGACGGCCACGAGGTCGTGGGAGTGGACGACATGTCGTCGGGCGCGAACGCCCGGCCCGGGGTCGAGCTGTGGGAGATGGACGTCGCCGACCCGGCGCTCGCCGAGCGGGCGGCGGTCCGCCGCCCCGAGGTGGTCTTCCATCTCGCCGCGCAGGTGAGCGTGCGGGTCAGCGTGGGCGACCCGCTGGGCGACGCCCGCACCAACGTGGTCGGGACGGCCAACGTCCTGGAGGCCGCGCGGGCGGCGGGGGCCCGCAAGGTCGTGTTCACCTCCAGCTGCGCCGTGTACGGGGTGCCGGACGCGCTGCCCGTCCCGCCGGACGCCGAGCTGCGTCCCGCGTCGCCGTACGCGGCCTCGAAGGTCGCCGGCGAGGTGTACGCCGGGATGTACCGGCGGCTGCACGGGATCGACTTCACGACGCTGACGCTGGCGAACGTCTACGGGCCGCGGCAGACGCCGGAGGGCGAGGCGGGGGTCGTCTCGATCTTCACGGACGCGCTGCTGGCGGGCCGCCCGACCAGGGTCTTCGGCGACGGCACCCAGACCCGCGACTACGTCTACGTGGGGGACGTGGTCGACGCGTACGCCCGGGCCGCGGGCGAGGCGGGCGGCGGGCTGCGCCTGAACGTGGGCACCGGCCTGCAGACGACCGACCGCGAGCTGCACGCGCTCGTCGCCGAGGCGGCGGGGGCGCCGGACGACCCGGAGTTCGCCCCGGCCCGGCTGGGAGACCTGCCGGCGATGTCGGTCGATCCGGGCCCGACGCGGGAGGCGCTCGGCTGGAAGCCGGCGGTCGGACTGTCCGAAGGGCTTGCGGAGACGGTCGCCTGGGCGCGGGAACGGAACCCCGTGCGCCGCTGATTGGTCTCCGCTTCCTCAAGCTTCGGGGCCTCGTTTCGCCGACCTTTAGGAAATGACGTGGATGCATTTGCGGATGCACGTGCATTGAGATTGTGCAGCGGGATTGTGCAGCCGGTTTGTGCAGGCTGGATTGAGCGGCGATGATTGGATTTTCAACCAGGACAATTGATCACCTAAGGTGACGATTGGTTCACGCTTTGCTCACGTTTTCCTGCACGCCTGTGTGACCTGGGCAGTCCGCGTTAGGCTTATGCCGAAATCAGTGACGGAGCGCGTGCACTCCGAGGAATTCGGGGTACGTGCTCGCCCGGGAGACCTGGACCGACGCCGGTCCCGGTGGCCGGCCGCGAGGCCGGCCGGCCCGGCTCGGCTGGGGGGAGGCAAGGAGCCATGCACAAGCGCGTGACACCGCATGGACACGGGCGGCGCCCGAGCGTCCCGTCGTCGTCGTCGCTGATGATGACCAAGGGCGTGTCCTGGGTCTAGGTGCCGGCAGGCACATGTGAGCCCGGTGGCGGCCTGCCAACTCGTCACTCCCCGAGGGGCGGCAATGCGTGGACTACCTCTCGCTGCCTGGGCGTACGTCTGCGGTGTGGTCGCGCTCGCGGCGGGCCTCATCGCGACGTCGTCCTTCACGGATATCGACTGGACGAAGCTCGCCGTCCTGGCGCTGCTGTTCCTGATCTGCGACTCGGCGCCCGCGCGGCTGAACATCACGCGGGCCAGGGTGTCGCTGAGCTTCGCCGCCAGCCTGGCGTCGGTGGTGCTGCTCGGCCCGGTCGGCGCCGCGCTGCTCGGCCTGTGCGCGCTGGTCACCGGGCAGCGGATCTTCGCCCCGGTCAAGCGGCTCTTCAACGGCGCGCAGTTCGCGCTCAGCGGCTTCATGGCCGGGACGGTGTTCAACCTCCTCGACGGCGACCGGTTCCACCCCGAGAAGGCCCGCTGGGTCGAGAACGTCATCGGGCCGTTCCTCGGCGCGCTGGTCGCCTTCGTGCTCGTGAACCTGATGCTGATGGCGGGGGTGCTGCTGCTCAGCCGGCAGGCCGCGCCGCGCGAGCTCCTGCGCGAGAGCGGGCAGCTCGCGATCGGCTGCCTCGGCTACGGCATGGTCGGCCTGCTGATCGCCGGGCTCTGGCCGCGGGTGGGCCTGTTCGCGGCGATCCTCGTCCTGCTCCCGCTGTTCATCGCCCGCTGGGCCATGGACCAGGCGTACGCGCAGCAGCAGGCGCACGCCGCGACGCTCGCCGCGCTGTGCCAGGCGGTCGAGACCAAGGACTTCTACACCCGCGGCCACTCCGAGCGCGTCTCCCGCGGCTCGGTGATGATCGCCCAGGAGATCGGGATGCGCGCGGACCGGGTCGAGGCCATCCGGTACGCGGGGATGCTGCACGACGTCGGCAAGCTCGGCGTCCCGACCAAGGTGCTGCAGAAGTCCGGCTCGCTCACCGAGGAGGAGTTCGCCGCGATCCAGCTGCACCCGATGCGCGGGCTGGAGATCGTCCGCGAGATCGGCTTCCTGGACGAGGCGCTCGCCGGCATCATGCACCACCACGAGAAGATGGACGGGCGCGGCTATCCGATGGGCCTCGCGGGCGACGAGATCCCCGAGTTCGCCCGGGTCATCTCCGTCGCCGACGCGTTCGACTCGATGACCTCGACGCGCTCCTACCGGGCCGCCCGCACCAAGGACGAGGCCGTCGAGGAGCTGCGCCGCGGGATGGGCGACCACTTCGACCCCGCGATGGTGGAGGCGTTCCTGCGGGCGCTGGAACGGGAGGGCTGGGAGCCGCCGCGGCCGGTCGTGCTGCCCGACGACGACGTCGTCGAGACCACCCAGCAGGACCACGACGACCCGAGCGCGCCGCTGCGCGTCGCCGGCGGCGACGAGGTGCGCCAGTGAGGGGGCGACGGTGACCGGGGAGGCGCGCGCCCGCGACCGGGCCGCGTGGCAGACCATCGACTCCGGCCAGCTCCTGCTGATCGCCACCGCCGGGCTGTTCGTGATCGTCGCGATCGCCGAGGTCGGGTCCGTCGGGCTGCGCCAGCCCGACGTGGCGATCATCTTCGGCGTGCTGATCGCGCTCGGCGAGCTGTTCCGCATGGTGATGCCGGGCAACCGGGAGGTCGCGCCGATCGCCAGCGCCGGCGCGATGGGGTACGCGATGCTGGTCGGCGTCGGCCCGGAGGGCGCCGCGCCGGACGCGCCGCTCGGCGTCGTGGCCGCCGAGCACTCCGCGCTCCAGGTCGTCGCGGTCACCGCGGCCGGGATGCTGGTCGGCTCGCTGCCGCACATCGCGGTCGGCCGGTCGCCGCGGCCCGACGCGATGGCGCGGCGGCTGTTCACGGTCGCGGTCGTCGCGCTGTGCTTCCGGCCGCTGCTGTCCCTGCACCTGCCCTGGCAGCTGCTGCTGGCCGTCATGTGCTTCGTGGTGGTGCTGTCCTGCTTCACCGACATGCTGATCGCCGCGATGATCCGCGCGGAGGCCGTGCGGGCGCGGTTCGGCATCGCGCTGCGCGACGAGATCGACGCGAAGATGGCGCTGTGCGCCGCGACCAGCGCGACCGCCATGCTCATCGCGGTCTCCACGACGGCGATGGGCGAGGCCGCGCTGCTGATCTTCACGGTGCCGATCCTGGTGACGCAGTTCGCGTTCCGCCGCTACGCCGGGATCCGCGCCACCTACCTGCAGACCGTCCGGGCGCTGTCGCGCGTCACCGAGGTCGGCGGCTACGTGGAGGCGGGGCACTCGCACCGGGTGTCCAAGCTCGCGGTGGCGATGGGGCGCGAGCTCGGGATGTCGGAGGAGGAGCTGCTCGAACTGGAGTACGCCGCCCTCATGCACGACATCGGGCAGCTGTCGCTCGGCGACCCGATCCCGGGCGGCGCGACGGTGCTGGCGTCCCCGGCCGAGCAGCGCCGCATCGCCGAGCTCGGCGCCGAGGTGATCAAGCAGACCGGTGTCCTGGACCGGGTCGCGCACATCGTCCAGCTGTCGTCGCATCCCTACCGGACGGGGCGCGAGCCGTCCGGGGACTCCGGGGAGCGGCCGCTCCCGCCGCCGCTCGCCGGCCGCATCATCAAGGTCGCCAACGCCTACGACGACCTGGTCGGCGACTCCGCCGACCGCGACCGGGGCGCGGCCGTGCTGGAGAGGCTGCGGCTGGACTCGGCCTCCGAGTACGACCCGACGGTGGTGGAGGCGCTCAGCCGGGTCGTGGACCGGGGGCCCCGCCAGTAGAGCCCGTGGGCCGCCGCCACGGCGACGGTGACGGCGGCGGCCGCAGTCACCAGCAGCAGGGCGCCGAAGTGCTGGTCCTCCAGCGGTGACGCGCCCCAGCGGCGGTCGAGGTGCTCGTACCAGCCGCCGAGGACGTTCCCGTTCCGCGCCAGGGCGGTCCCGGCGATGGCGTGGAGCGGCAGGAGGGCGAACGGCATCGGCGTCCCGGTCGTCCCGTGGAAGTAGGCGAGCCCGACGGCCAGGAAGGCGGCCAGCGCCAGCGAGTGCAGGGCGTGGTTGCCGAGGGACGCCCCGAACAGCGGCGAGCCGTAGAACCCGTAGAGGCTGAGCAGGAGCAGCACGGACGCGGCGGCCGGGTCCGTGAGCACCCTGAGTCCCCGGCTTCCGGCAGCGGCGGCGAGCAAGGCCCTGCCCTCGCCGCGCGTCGCCTCCAGCGCCAGCCGCAGAGGCGCCCCGTGGAGCAGCAGCACCGGCGCCACCAGGCCGATCAGAACGTGCTGGACGGCATGGGCGCTGAACAGGACCATGCTGTACCGGGAGATCCCTCCGCAGGAGGCGAGAAGGACGACGAGAAGCCCGGCGGCCCAGGACAGGCTCCGCCGGGGCGGCCAGCCGCGCACCCGCGCGACCCCCGTCCCGTACAGGACGGCGCCGCCGACGACGAGCACGAGGAACAGCGGGTCGATCCACCAGTCGAGCAGAAGCGGCCCGGCCCCGGCGGGACCGGGCAGCGGGAACCCGAGCCGCAGCGCGACGGCGTCCAGCGTGCCCGGCGCGACCTCCGGCGGCGGCGTGCGGGACAGGCCGGTCGCGAGCGCCATCGCCGCCGCCATCACGAGGATCTCGACGGCGGCGAGCCGCAGGAAGGGCCGCGCGCCCTTCCCGCCGCCGAGGGCGGGCAGGGTGGCGCGGCGGTGCCGCCGGCCGATCGCGCCGAGGACGGCGAGCGCGGCGGCCTTCGCGACGACCAGCGCCCCGTAACGCGACCCGAGGTGGGGGCCGCCGAGCCGCACCCACGCGTTGACCGCGCCGCTGGCGCCGACGACGGCGAACGACACCAGCGCCAGCCGGCTGTAGCGCTCGGCGACGCGGGGGAGCCGGTCGCCGACCGCCGGGGCGAGGGTGACCAGGGCGACCAGGCCGCCGGTCCACAGCGCGACGCCCGCGATGTGGGCGACCAGGCTGTAGACGGCGAGGGCGTGGTTCGCGCCGCTCGCGGCGTGCCCGGTGAACAGCGGCGGCAGCATCCCGGCGAGCGCGCCCGCCAGCAGGTACCCGGCCCCGCCGGCGGCGCGGGGGAGCCTCGCCGCGACCGACACGGCGACCGCGGCGGCGAGGACGAGGAACAGGGCCCGCCCCTGCGGCAGCTCGACGAGGAACATCCGCATCATGTCGCCGGTGACCTTGGTGACGCCCACGCCGAACAGGTCCAGGACGGTGCACACGATCAGCGCCAGCGTGCACGCCGCCCAGGCCGCGGCGGTGAGCGACGCGGCGCGCAGGCACCTCCGCGCGGCGTGCGTGCCGGGCACGAACACGGCCGCGACCAGCAGCCACCCGACCGTCAGGACGGCGGCGGCGTCGCCGCCCAGCCGCGCCGTCACCAGGCCGGTCTTGGCCAGCGCGCCCGCCTGGGAGAGCCCCGGCGCCGCGGCCTCGCCGAACGCGCCGCCGAGCCGCACGGCGAGCGCGAGGACGACCAGCGCGATCGCTCCCGCTCCGAGCGCGAGCATCGGCAGGTCCGTCCCGGCCGCTTCCCGCCGTTTCCCTTCGCGCGTCGCCGTCGCCTCATGTGCTGCCACGACCGCAAATACGCACGCATCAAAGCAAAAGGTTCATTAATGTATCGGCCACACCGAATTCCGGGGGAGCGAGATGAGCGCCTCAGACCAGGGCAACAGTTATCTGGACAAGGTCGTCGCGCAGCAGGCGGTGCTGGAGGACGACCTGAAGGCGCGGCGCTCCCCGCCGCCGCCTCCCGGCGCGCCCGGCGCGGTCCCGGCGCCGGGACCGCTGGCCAAGCGCGACCGCGCGCTCGGCGGCGCGGCGCCCGCCGACCGCCCCGGCCCGGGTCCGGTGGACGTGCGGATCAGCGGGTTCTGGCGATGGAGGAACGTGCTCGTCCCGCCGAACGCGTTCGTCGTCCACACCCGGCGCGGGCGCGCCGAACCGCTGCACATCGGCCTCGGGGTGTCGTTCCGCTTCAACCCGTCCACCGACTCCTTCCTCGTGGTGCCGGGCGCGACGCAGACGATCCTGATCAACGCGTACTGCATCTGCCGGGAGCTGCAGGGCGTGCTCGTTCAGGGCTACGTGCAGTGGATCATCCAGGACTTCGGCACCGCCTACCGCAAGCTCGACTTCGGCGGCGACGACCCGATGCGGCTGGTGAACCTCCAGCTCCGCGAGCAGGCCGAGGCGGCGATCAAGGACAAGGTCGCCACGATGGGGGTGCGCGACGTCCTCAGCGACAAGCAGCCGATCATCGAGGAGCTGACGGCCCGGCTGCGCGCGGTCGCCGAGGGCGAGGACAACAGCGACCAGGGGCTCGGCCTGCGGATCGTCACGGTGCAGATCAAGGAGGCCGTGGTCAGCTCGTCGCGGCTCTGGGAGAACCTGCAGAAGCCCTACCGGGCCGAGCAGGGGCAGATCGCGCGGCTGGCGGAGCTGGAGGCCGAGGAGGCCGTCGCGCAGCGCGAGATGGCCGCCGCGCGGATCAAGGAGACGCAGCGGCTGGAGCACGAGCGCGAGCTCGCCGAGCTGCGCGCCCGCAACGAGTCGCAGCTGTTCGACACCGAGGCGGCCGAGAAGCTGCGCCGCACCCGGCGCGAGCACGACGACTCCCGCGAGTTCGCCGAGCTCCAGACCGAGACCACCCGGCACGCGCTGCGGATGGAGCGCGAGCGGCACGAGGAGGAGGCCGAGACGGGCCGGCTGCGCATCGAGCGCGACCACGAGCTGGCCCGGCTGCGCACCGAGGGCGAGCTTGCCCTCGCCGACCTGCGGGCCCGGTCGCGGCACGAGCAGGCGCTGCTCGACCTGGAGCGGGACGCCGCCCGCGCCGCGCTGGAGAACGAGCGGACGCCCGCGGCCGTCCAGGCGCGGCTCATCGCGTCGCTGCCGGAGATCATGGCGAGGCTGCCCAAGCCGGACGAGCTGCGCACCGTCACCGTCAACGGCGCCGACCAGGCCGGCGTCGCCGGCCTGGTCACGCAGCTCGCCGCCGTCATCGGCGCGCTGCGCGCCGCTACGGAAGGGCCCGGTCCGGAGGGAAGGTGACCGGGAGGGCGGTGAGGGCCCGGTGGAACGGGCCCGGCCGCCATTCCAGGTGTTCCACGGGGACGGCCAGCTCCACGTCCGGCAGCCGGTCGAGGAGCTTCTCGATCGCGACGGACGCGATGAGCCGGGAGTGGCTCCTGGCCGGGCAGCTGTGCGGGCCGCCCGCGTACGACAGGTGGGCGCGGTTGCCGCGGCGGTCGGCGATGCTCCGGGACGGGTCGGTGTTCGCGGCGGCGTAGCTGATCAGGATCGGCTGGTGGGCGGGCAGCCGGTACCCGTGGAAGTCGACGTCCTGGCGGGGGAAGATCGACGCGTAGTTGGCGATCGGGGGGTCGGTCCAGAGGATCTCGTCGAGCGCGTCCTCGACGGGCAGGGCGCCGCCGGACAGGTCGCCGCCGAACCGGTCGTCGGAGAGCAGCAGCAGGATGCCGTTGGCGATGATGTTCTGCTCCGGCTGGGTGCCGGCCCCCATCAGCAGGATGACCTGGTGGGTCGTCTCCAGGTCGTCGAGCCCGGCGGGGTGGCTCAGCATCCAGGACGTCACGTCCGCGCCCGGGTTGGCGCGCTTGTACGCGATCAGCTCGCCGGCCGCCTCCCCGAGCAGCGCGTTGCCCTCCTCGGCGGAGACGGTGTCGAAGATGGCGTTCATGCCGCGCAGGAGCTTGTCGCCGATCTCGGGCGTGCAGCCGAGGAGCTCGTTGAACACCAGCAGCGGCAGCATGCGGGCGTACTGGCCGAGGATGTCGGCCTTGCCGTCGCCGCTGAACCGGTCGATGAGGGTGTCGGCGCTGCGCTCGACGTTCTCGCGCAGCGACACCGGGTCGACCCGGTCCAGGCTGTCGACGATCACCGATCGGAGGCGGGCGTGCACGGCGCCGTTGGTGAACAGCGCGTTGGGCCGCGACATCATCATCGGCAGCACCGGGCACTCGGGGCCGACCGCCTCCTCCCACACCTCGCTGCAGCGCGGGAACGTGGCCGGGTCGCGCAGGATCTCCAGGGCGGCGTCGTAGCCGAGGACGAGCGTCGCCGGCACGCCCGGCGCCAGCTCGACGGGCGCGAGGTCGCCGTACTCGCGCATCCGGGCGTAGGTGCCCTGCGGGTCCCTGGCGAACTCCGGCCCGTACAGCGGGACGCGTCCGGTCGCGGTGCGGTCGATGGTCATGGCTGCTCCCCGTCCAGGGTGAGGAGGTGGTCGACGAGGGAGATGAGCGCCTCGGTCGAGGAGACGCGGTCGCGGGCGTCGCAGCTGACGAGCGGCGTCGACGGCGTGAGGTCGAGGGCCTCGCGCACCTCGGCCTCGGGGAACCGCGGCGCGCCCTCGAAGTGGTTGACGGCGACCGCGTACGGCAGGCCCTGCTTCTCCACGATGTCCATGACGGCGAACGACTCCTGGAGGCGGGCGGTGTCCACCAGGATCAGCGCGCCGAGGGCGCCGCGCGCGAGGTCGTCCCACAGCCGGGTGAAGCGCTGCTGCCCCGGCGCCCCGAACAGGTACAGCACGAGCTCGTCGCTGAGGGTGAGGCGGCCGAAGTCCATCGCGACGGTCGTGGTCGTCTTGTCCCTGATGCCGGCGAGGTCGTCCACGGCCGCCCCGGCCTGCGTCATCCGCTCCTCGGTGCGCAGCGGGCGGATCTCCGAGAGCGTCCCGACATAGGTGGTCTTGCCGACCGCGAAGTGCCCCACGATGAGGATCTTGACGGCGGTCCGGACGCTCTCGCGCAGGTAGGGGGTCTCAGAGGCGAGCGCGGAGTCCATCGAGCACCTCCTGAAGGAGCCGGGCCTTGGACTGCTGGGCGGAGGGCGCGGCGGCCCGGGTGGAGAGGTGCCCGCTGTCGACGAGGTCGGACAGCAGCACCTTGGTGAGCCCGACGGGCAGGCTCAGATGGCCGGAGATCTCGACCACCGACAGCGCGCCGCCGCGGCACAGCTCGACGATGCGCGTCTTCTCCGGGGACAGGCCGGTGCGCGGCAGGTCGCCGGTCGCGGTCACGAGGGTGACGAGGTCGAACACGTTGCGGGTGGGGTGGGCCCGCCCGCCGGTGACGACGTGCGGGCGGACCAGGGCCCGCCTGCTGCGGCGCGGGGTCATGCGGGACGGCCGGCGCCCGGACGCGGCGGGGTGGTCAACTCCTTGCCCAGCCGCTGCACGAGTTCCTGGAGCCGGAACGAGACGGTCTCCATGTCGACGTGCTGCGTCGCCGACACCGCCAGGTAGGCGCCCGGGCCGGCGGCGACGAGGAAGACGTACCCGTCGTCGAACTCGTTCACGGTCTGCCGCCAGGTCGTGCCGGCGTCCCCGCAGAACTCGGCGGTGCTGCGGGCGAGCGACTGCAGGCCCGCCATGCCGGCGGCCTGCCGTTCCGCCTCGTCCCGGTTGATCCGCTCGGAGTGCGCCATGAGCAGCCCGTCGGCCGACAGCAGGATCGCGTAGCGGGTCTCCGGCATCCGCAGCGCGTCGTCCAGCATCCAGCCCAGCCGGTTCGTACCGTCGTCCATCGCGCCGTTCCATCCCTCGTTCATGGCCGCAGGTCCTTGCTCTCGATGCCGGGGCCCTCACCGTCGGACGGCGTCGAAGCGCGGCCGGACCGCGTCCCGCGCTGCCAGGCGCCGAGGCCCGCGGCGGTCTCCCGGGCCGGCCTGAGCGGCGGCGGCGCCCCCGCGTCCGGCACGGCGGGCGGCTCTTGTTCTCCGGCGGGGCGTTCGGCGACCGCGACGCGGGTGCGTTTCGGCAGCCCGCCGGGGGTGGCGGGGGCGGCGGCGCAAAGTAGTTATATCGCCGGAATCCCCACTAGAGTTTGTTCTGGTGGGGCTTCTGAGCCGTCGACGGCAACGGTGACGGCAACGTCAGCGGAC
>NZ_JBFARL010000055.1:0-40837 GCF_040674655.1 Actinomadura sp. NPDC049753
CACCGCCTGCGCACCCCCACCGGCCTGGACGGCGAACCGATCCCGGTCGACCTCGCCGCCAACGCCGCCAGCCTCGGCGCCGACGTCATCCGCGCCGTCGACGCCGACGGCTTCAGGGACGCGCTCCGCCAGGCGATCGCGTCGCCCCGCACGACGGTCGTGCACGTCGAGACCGACCCCCTCGTCGCGGGCCCGAGCAGCGAGGCGTGGTGGGACGTCCCGGTCGCCGAGGTCTCCGAACTGGACGACACACGGCAGGCACGCGCCCACTACGAAGACAGCAAGAAGACCCAGCGCCGTTACCTCTGAAAGGAACCCGATGCGTTCTATCCAGCACTGGATCGGTGGTGTCCCGGTAGGCGGGAGCACCTCGGCCGCCGTCCACGACCCCGCGACGGGCCTTCAGTCGGGCGAGGTCGTGCTCGGGCGGCGCGCCGAGGTGGACCTGGCGGTGGGGACCGCCGCGCGGGCGTTCGAGTCGTGGTCGGAGGTGTCGCTGAGCCGCCGGGCGCGGATCATGTTCGCGCTGCGCGACCTGCTGGAGCGGCACGAGGACGAGCTGGCCCGCCTGGTCACCGCCGAGCACGGCAAGGTCCTCGACGACGCGCGCGGGGAGGTCGTGCGCGGCCGGGAGGTCGTCGAGTTCGCGTGCGGGATCGCGCAGGTGCTCAAGGGCGAGTACTCCGACCAGGTGTCGTCCGGGGTGGACGCGTTCTCGTTCCGGCAGCCGCTCGGCGTGTGCGCGGGGGTCGTCCCGTTCAACTTCCCCGTGATGGTCCCGCTCTGGATGCACCCGATCGCCATCGCCTGCGGCAACACGTTCGTGCTGAAGCCGAGCGAGCGCGTGCCCTCCGCCTCCAACCTGGTCGCCGAGCTGTACGCGCAGGCCGGGCTCCCGGACGGGGTGTTCAACGTGCTGCACGGCGACCGCGAGACCGCCGACGCACTGATCACGCACCCGGACGTGGCGGCGGTGTCGTTCGTCGGGTCCACGCCCGTCGCGCGGCACGTCCACGAGGCGGCGGGCTCCGCCGGGAAGCGGGTGCAGGCCCTCGGCGGCGCGAAGAACCACGCGGTGGTCCTGCCCGACGCCGACCTCGACCTGGCCGCCGACCAGATCACGGCGGCGGCGTACGGATCGGCGGGCCAGCGCTGCATGGCGGTCTCCGTCGCGGTCGCCGTGGGGGCCGCCGCGGACCCGCTGATCGAGCGGCTCGCGGTCCGGGCCCGCGCGATCAGGGTCGGGCCGGGCGACGACCCGGCGAGCGAGATGGGTCCGCTGATCAGCGAGGCGGCGCGGCAGCGCGTCACCGGCCACGTCGAGGACGCCGAGCGGGCCGGCGCGAAGCTCGTCGTGGACGGTCGCGGCGCGCCCGGTCCCGGGTTCTTCGTCGGCCCCTGCCTGCTCGACGGCGTCGCCACCGGCATGGCGGCCTACCAGGAGGAGATCTTCGGACCGGTCCTGCTGGTGCTGCGCGCCGAGACCCTCGACGAGGCGATCGAGCTGATCAACGCCAACCCCTACGGCAACGGGACGGCGATCTTCACCTCGTCCGGGGAGGCGGCGCGGCGGTTCCAGCGCGCCGTGCACGTCGGGATGATCGGGGTGAACGTCCCCATCCCGGTGCCGATGGCGTTCTACTCCTTCGGCGGCTGGAAGGCGTCCCTGTTCGGTGACACCCACGTCCACGGGGCCGAAGGGGTGCGCTTCTACACACGCGCCAAGGCCGTCACGTCCCGCTGGCCCGTCCCCGCCGTGGCAGACGGGGCGTCCTCAATGGCCTTCCCCACGGCCCGGTGAGGAGCCGCGCACGGTGGTGAGCGCCTCGCCGAGGGACAGGACGTCGGCGTACTTGGCGCCGAGGTCCAGCAGGTTCGCCTCGTGCAGGCGGGGGTCCCGGTCGCCGCAGGCCTCGTCCACCACCAGCGGGCGGAACCCGTGCTGCAGCGCGTCGGTCGCGGTGGCGCGGACGCAGCCGCTGGTGGTGAGCCCGCAGACCAGCACGGTGTCGATGCCGGACGCGGTCAGGGTGGCCGCCAGGGACGTGCCGTGGAACGCGCTGGCGTACTGCTTGGTCACCACGGTCTCGCCCGGACGGGGGGCCGCCCCCTCGGCGAAGTCGCCGAGGGGGCTCCCCTCCTCGAACACGCGGAGCGCGGGGATCTTGCGGCGGAACAGGCCGCCGTCCGCGCCTCCCGGCTGGTAGGTCACCCGGGTGAACAGCACGGGCAGCCCGGCCGCCCGGCCCGCCTCGATCAGGCTCGCGGCGGCGGCCACCGCGTCCTCGACCGGGGCGCGCAGCGGCGACCCGTCCACCAGGTAGGCGCGGACGAGGTCCACCGCCAGCACCGCCGGCGACCGGCCGCAGCCGAGGCCGCGGCCGAATCCCGACGCGCGGTAGCCGGCGGCGAGGTCGTCGCTCACCGGCGGTCCCTCAGCGCGGCGGCGGACCGCACGTCGACCGGCGGCCGCGGCGCGGGAAGGCCCGTCTCCTCCTCGCAGCGGGCGAGGATCTCCTCCAGCGGCGGGCCCATGTCGAACACCGGGATCTCCGTCCGCTCCGCGGCCTTCCTCGCCCGCAGCAGGCCGGTGGCCTCCTCGTCGAGGACGCCTCCGGCGGTGCAGACGACGCCGTAGCCGTCGCGCGCGCCGTCCGCGGTGACCAGGCCGCGCAGGACCTCCAGCGCCACCAGCTCGGCGGGACGGGCGAGCGGGTCGCCCCACCCGCCGCCGCCCCAGGTCACGAAGTGCAGGACGTCCCCGGGCCCGACCACGACGTCGTGGATCTTGCTGGGCAGCACCTCCCGGGTGCCGTCCGCCCGCTCGATCCACTTGCGGCCCCGCTCGCCGGGACGCCCCCCGTTCACGCCCCACGGGTAGGTGAGCCAGCGGTCGTCGTGGATCGCGATCGTGCCGGGCTCCTCGAAGCGGTACGCGACGTCGACCCCGTTGCCGCCCCGGTGCAGGCCCGCGCCGCCGGAGTCGGCGATCGTCTCCCACCGCTCGACGCGCAGCGGGTAGTACGACTCCAGGTACTCGCAGGGATGTTGACGAACGACGGCCACAGCGAGTGCCCGTCCGGGCCGTCCCCGACGGGACGTCCCGGCACGCCGCCGAACCCGATCGAGTACAGCTGGAACCACTCGCCCTCGCGCGGCCCCGGGCCATAGTGGCCCGAGTACATGAAGTGCGGCGAGGACGAGAAGCCGGCCGCGTTGAGGATCTCCGGGTTGGTCTGGCCGAGCAGCCCGCCGAACAGGTCGAACACCCGGCCGATGCCGTGGTTGCGGGCGTTCAGCGCGGCCGGGTGGCGCGGCTTCCAGAACGAGTCCTCGGGGATCGTCACGTCGATCAGCGGGTAGAAGCCGTCGTTCCAGAGGATCTGCGGATCCGCGACGGTGATCACGTAGATGCCGAAGAACATCCGGACGAGGTTCTCGTTGATGAAGTAGTTGACCGGCCCGACGGCCTGCGGAGCCGCGTGCGAGAAGTCCAGATGGATCTTCTCTCCGGTCCGGGTGAGCGAGATCTTGAGTTCGTACGGGCCGTACCCGCAGCCGTCGTCGCAGATGTAGTCGGCGAACTCCAGCGTCCGGCCGTCCTCGAAGAGGGTGGCCAGCAGCACCTTCATGGCCTGGTGGTTGCGGTCGAGCAGGGCGTCCAGCGCCGACAGGTACGTCTCGACGCCGAACCGGGCGCACAGCTCGGAGACCCGCCGCGCGGCCGTGGTGCACGCGGCGACCAGGCCGTTCAAGTCGGCCCGGTTCCAGTCGGGCATGCGCACCTGGTTGAGGATGATGCGCAGCGCCGGCTCGTTCAGCACGCCGCCCTCGTACAGCTTGAACGGCGGGACGACCACGCCCTCCTCGTAGATGGTGCGGGCGTCGGCGGGCATCGAGCTGGGCGTCTTGCCGCCCACGTCCGACATGTGCCCGAACATCGAGGACCAGCCGACCAGCCGGCCCCCGTGGAAGATCGGCACCACCAGCAGCCAGTCGTTGGCGTGGCTGATCGCGGCTCCGCACGCGTACGGGTCGGACGTCATCAGGATGTCGCCCTCGCCGATCGTCCCGTCGAAGTTCTCCAGGAAGTCGGGGACCGAGAGCCCGAACTGGCCGACGACCATCTTCCCGGACGGATCAGCGATCAGCGGGAACTCGTCGTGCTGCTCGCGGATGCCCGGGGACAGCGCGGTGCGGAACAGCACCTCGTCCATCTCGTGGCGGGCGTTGCGCAGCGCGTTCTCGATGATGTCCAGGGTCACCGGGTCGACGTCGACGCGGCCGGCCGGCGCGGTCGCGGTCTGCAGGATCTCGGCCATCAGCCCTCCTCGTTCAGCGGACGGATCAGCAGGCTGCCGCTGGGGTGCACGGTCGCGGAGTGCCCGGCCAGCACGAGGGTGGTGGAGTCCATCTCCACCACCACGGCCGGCCCGGCCACGACGTCACCGGAGAGCAGCTTGGAACGGTCGTAGATGCGGGCGGGCGTCGTGGCGCCGTCCATCCACACCTCGGTCTCGCGGACGAGCGCGGCGGACGGGTCGCCCGACCCCTCCGGCAGGACGCGCCAGGCGACCTGCGGACGCGGACCGCTCACCGTGACCCGCAGGTTGATCACCTCGCGCTCGTTGCCGAGTAGGAAGGAGAACAGCCGCTCGTGCTCGGCGTCGAACGCGGCGCCCAGCCCGGCCAGCAGCTCGCCGTCGACGGTGGCGCGGTCCACTTCGACCGGGATCTCGAAGCCCTGCCCGTGGTAGCGCAGGTCGACCTGGTACGTCGCGGTCTGGCTCGCGCGCGGCACGCCCTCCGCCTCCAGCCGCGCGGCGGCGGCCTCGGCCAGTTCGGCGAGCGCGGCGCGCAGCTCGTCGTCGTCGAGGGTGGAGAAGCGGCGCACCATCGTGCGGGCGCTCTCGTCGCGCGGGCAGGTGGTCGCGTCGCCGTAGGCGCACAGGACGCCCGGCGACGGCGGCACGATCACCGGCCAGGAGCCGGTCAGCCGGCCGAGCGCGTTGGCGTGCAGGGGGCCCGCGCCGCCGAACGACATCAGCGCGAAGTCGCGGGGGTCGTAGCCCTGCCGGACGCTGATCAGGCGCAGCGCGCCGAGCATGTTCTCGTTGACGATGTCGATCACGCCGGCCGCCGCGGCCTCGACGCTCGGCAGGCCCATCGCGTCGGCGATGGAGCGCATCGCCTTGCGGGCGGCCTCGGCGTCCAGCGCGATCTCCCCGCCGGCCAGCCGCGTCGGAAGGTAGCCGAGCACGACGTTGGCGTCGGTCACGGTCGGGTCCGTGCCGCCCGCCCCGTAGGCGGCGGGGCCCGGGTCGGCGCCCGCGGACTGCGGGCCGACCCGCAGCGCCCTGGTCAGCTCCGGGACGTGCGCGATCGAGCCGCCGCCCGCGCCGACCGTGCGGACGTCCACGCTGGTGGCGCGGACGGTGAGGTCGCCGACGGTGGTCTCCCGGCCGATCCGGGGGCGCCCGCCGAGCACCAGCGCCACGTCGGTGGACGTGCCGCCCATGTCGAAGGTGAGGAAGTCGGGGAACCCGGCCTGCTCGGCGAACCAGACCGCGCCCGTGACGCCGCCGGCCGGGCCGGACAGCAGCAGCGAGACCGGGTCCTCGGCCGCCTTGGCGGCCTTGGTCAGCCCGCCGTCGCTGCGCAGCACCGACAGCGGCGCGTCGATCCCGCTGCCGCTCAGCGACCGGTCCAGGTTGCGCACGTACCGGGACACCTCGGGCTGGACGTAGCTGTTCGCCACGGTGGTGACCGTGCGCTCGTACTCCCGCATCTCCGGCAGGACGCGGCTGGACAGCGACACCGGCACCCCGGGCAGCTCCTCGGCGGCGAGCTCCGCCACCCGGCGCTCGTGCGCGTCGTTCGCGTAGGAGTTGATCAGGGAGACCGTCAGGGCCTCGATGCCGGCGCCGCCGAGCCGCCGCAGCTCCGCCCGCGCGCGGTCCTCGTCCAGCGGGGCGACGACCGCGCCGTCGGCGGCGATCCGTCCCGGGATCTCCACGGTGTGCTCCAGCCGGGCCAGCGGCTCGGGCTTTGGCCAGATGATCCAGCCGGCGAGGCCGCCGGGGACGAACGACCGCCCGATCTGCAGGACCTGCCGGAACCCCTCGGTGGTCACCAGCCCGACCCGGGCGCCCCGGCCCTGGAGGATCGCGTTGGTCGCCACGGTGGTGCCGTGCAGGACGTGCGCCACCTCGTGCGTCTCGATCCCGGCGTCCCGGCACACCTTGCGGATGCCGTTCAGCACGCCCTCCGACTGGTCCGCCGGAGTGGACGCCGTCTTGGCGCGGTGGCTGACGCCGGTCCGCTCGTCGACCAGCAGCACGTCGGTGAACGTGCCGCCCACGTCGACGCCCAGTCGATAACCCATCTGCTCTCCCGGTGCTGTGCTCAGATGACGCCGCGCTGCGACAGCGCGGCGATCTCGTCTTCTGGTAGGTCCAGGAGGCCGCCGTAGACCTCCCGGTTGTGCTCGCCGAGCCCGGGTCCGGGCCGGCGGACCGAACCCGGGGTCTCGCTGAGCCTGGGGAACGCGTTGTGCATCGGGAGCTCGCCGAAGTCCGGGTGGACGAGGCGCACGATCGCCTCCCGGGCGGCGAAGTGGGGATCGTCGAACATGTCCTTGGCGGTGTAGATGCGGCCGGCCGGGACGCCGCCGGCGTGCAGCCGCTCCAGCAGGTCCCCGGTCTCGATCCCGGCCGACCAGGCCGAGATGATGTCGTCCAGCTCGGCCATGTTCCGGCCCCGGTCGGCGTGCCCGGCGAACCGGGGGTCGGCGCTCAGCTCGGGGCGTCCCATCGTCTCGGCGAGCCGTCCGAACACGGTGTCCTGGTTGGCGGCGATGAGGATCATCTCGCCCGACGCGGTCGGGTAGACGTTGCTGGGCGAGACGTTGGGCAGCACGGACCCGGTCCGCTCGCGCTGGTACCCGGCGACCGCCCACTCGGGCAGCAGCGACTCCATCATGGCCAGCACCGCCTCGTAGATCGCCGAGTCGACGACCTGGCCGCGTCCGGTGGCGTGCCGGCGGTGGACGGCCACGAGCGCGCCGATCGTGGCGAACACCGCCGCCAGCGAGTCGCCCAGCGAGATCCCGGCCCGGGCGGGCGCGCCGCCCGGGTCGCCGGTGACGTAGCGGATCCCGCCCATCGCCTCGCCGATCGACCCGTATCCGGCCCGGGGCGCGTAGGGGCCGGTCTGCCCGAACCCGGACACGCGCACCAGGATCAGGCCGGGGTTCGTCTCGCGGAGCCGGTCGAAGTCCATCCCCCAGCGCTCCAGCGTGCCGGGGCGGAAGTTCTCGACCACGATGTCGGCGCGCTCGATGATCCGCCGGGCGAGGCCCTGCCCCTCGGGGGTGCGCAGGTCGCAGGTCACCGACTTCTTGTTGCGGGCGACCACCGGCCACCACAGGGACTTGCCGTGCGGCTTCTCGCGCCCCCACTGGCGCATCGGGTCGCCGGCGCCGGGCGACTCCAGCTTGATCACCTCCGCGCCGAAGTCGCCGAGCAGCTGGCCGCAGAACGGTCCGGCGAGCAGCTGCCCCATCTCCACGACGCGCAGGTCGGCGAGCGGGCCCCTGGCGTCCGGCGCGGCGCCGTCGTGCGTTGACATCTAGCCGGTCCTCGTTTCCGTGTGGTCGTCCCGGTCGTCCCGGTCGTCCCGGTCGTCCCGGTCGTCCCGGTCGTCCCGGTCGTCCGGGGCGTCCCGGTCGTCCGGGGCGGGGGCGGCGCGCAGCAGCACCGCCTTGGCGGCGAGCACGTGCGCCCGCATCACCGACTCGGCCCACGTCCCGTCCCCGGCGCGCAGCGCGGCGGCCAGCTCGCGGTGGTGGGCGGAACTGCGGGCCAGGTCGGAGGGGGAGTAGCGGTGGAAGGTCCGCATCACGAGCGGGAGCTGCACCACCGCGTTGAGCATGGACACGAGCCGGCCGCTGGCGGCGGCGGCGCGGACGATGTCGTGGAACTCGGCGTTGAGCTCGGCGACCCGGTCCAGGTCCTGGCCGGCGCCCGGCTCGACGGCCGCCTCCATCAGGCGGCACAGCTCGTCCATCCGGTCCACGTCCGCGTCGGTGACGCGGGCGGCGGCGCGCCGCGCGGCGGCGCTCTCCAGCAGCATCCGCAGGTCGTAGATCTCCTCCAGGTCCTCGGCCGTCCAGTCCGGGACCCGCGCGCCGCGGTGCGGCAGCACCTCCACCAGGCCCTCGACCTCCAGCCGCCGCAGCGCCTCCCGGACGGGCGTCCGGCTGGAGCCGGTGGCCTCGGCCAGCTCGGCCTCGCCGAGGCGTGCCCCGGGCGGGTGGACGCCGTCCAGGATGTCGGCGCGCAGCCGTGTGTAGACACGGTCCACGGCACGGACCATCCGAACCTCCTCCGATTGATTGCATGCAAGATAGACAGAACGTGAGCCTTGACACAAGAGACTTCCCAGGACAATCCTGCGGATGGCTCTGGATTGCATACAAAGGATGCTCATGGTCGAACTCATCGAGGTGGCGCCCCGGGACGGGCTGCAGAACGAGTCGGCGATCCTCGCGACCGCCGACAAGGTGCGGCTCATCGAGCGCAGCGTCGCGGCGGGCCTGCGGCGGATCGAGGCCGTGAGCTTCGTGAACCCGAAGCGGGTCCCGCAGATGGCCGACGCCGAGGCGGTGATGGAGCGGCTCCCGAGGCCGGACGGCGTCAGCTACGCGGGGCTCGTCCTCAACCGGCGCGGGCTCGACCGCGCGCTCGCCGCCGGAGTCGACGAGATCAACGTCGTCGTGGTGGCCACCGACGAGTTCAGCCGCCGCAACCAGGGCTGCACGGTCGAGGAGGGCGCCGCCGCCTGGGCCGCCATCGCCGCGGACGCACGCGCCGCCGGCGTCCGCCGCACCGTCACGATCGCCGCGGCCTTCGGCTGCCCCTTCGAGGGCGAGGTCACCGCGGACCGCGTGCTCGACCTGGTCCGGCGGGTCGCCGAGAGCGAACCCGACGAGATCGCCGTGGCCGACACGATCGGTGTCGGCGTCCCCGCCCAGGTCCGTGCGCTGTTGACGGGCGCCGCGGAGATCGCGCCCGGCGTCCCGCTGCGCTGCCACTTCCACAACACCCGCAACACCGGCTACGCCAACGCCCTCACCGCGCTCGACTGCGGGGCGAGCGCCCTGGACGCCAGCGCCGGCGGCTTCGGCGGCTGCCCGTTCGCGCCCGCCGCCACCGGCAACATCGCCACCGAGGACCTGCTGTACGCCCTGGACCGCTCGGGCGTCGACACCGGCGTCCGGATGTCCGCGGTCGCCGAGACGGCGGCCTGGCTCGGCGAACGCCTCGGCAGGCCGGTCCCGGCCCTGCTCGGCCGCGCCGGCCCGTTTCCCGCCCCGTCCTGAGCCGCCGCGCCGGGCGGAGCCCGGCCCTACAGGACCGCGAGGTGCTCGTCGAGGTACCAGCCGTAGGGGCCCGGGGCCGCGCCCGCCGCCGATCGCAGGGCGTAGTGCCGGGTGCGGACCTCCGCGACGAGTTCACCGCGGCTGCGCACGCCCGTCTTGGCGAACACCGCCTTGAGGTGGTCCTGCACCGAGAACGGCGAGATCCCCAGCGCGGCCGCCATCCGCCTGGCGCTGTGCCCCCGGGCGGCGAGCCCGGTGATCTGGCGTTCCCAGGCGTCAGGCCGTACGCACCAGCGATCACCTCGCTGAGCATGGCGGTCCGCGGCCCTGGCCGCCGCCCCGTCCGTCACAACGATTCGATGAGGCGCAGGGACGCCTTGATCTCCTCGTCGGTGGGAGCGACGTCGACGGTCTCTCCGGAGAGGTGGCTCTCGTAGGCGCCGAGGTCCAGCAGGCCATGGCCGCTGAGACCGACCAGGACGACCCGCTCCTCGCCCTCTTCGCGCGCCCGCACCGCCTCGTCGATCGCGGCGGCGACGGCGTGGGCCGACTCGGGGGCGGGAACGAGCCCTTCGGCCTTCGCGAACGCGGCGCCGCTTTCGAAGACGCGGGTCTGCGAGTAGGAGGTCGCCTCCACCATCCCGTTGTCGTACATGGCGCTGACGATCGGAGCGGCGCCGTGGTACCGCAGACCCCCGGCGTGGATGTGGTAAGCCGTGAACGTGTGCCCCAGGGTGTACATCTTGACCGCGGGGGTCACGCCGGAGTAGTCGGTGTAGTCCAGCATGTAGCTGCCCCTGGTCATCTTGGGGCAAGCGTCGGGCTCCACCGCCAGGAACCGCGTGGCGGGGTTCTCCGCCAGCGCCGCCCGGTAGAAGGGGAAGGTCAGCCCGGCGAAGTTGCTGCCCGCTCCCATCGCGCCGATCACGACGTCGGGGAACTCGCCGGCCAGCTCCATCTGCAGCAGGGCCTCCTCGCCGATGACCGTCTGATGCATGAGGACGTGGTTCTCTCCGCTGCCGATCGAGAACCGCGCCCCCTTCCGGCCGTTGGCGTACTCGATCGCCTCGGCGTTCGCGATCCCGAGGGTGCCCGGCGACTCGGGGTCGGCGCGCAGGGCGGCCCTGCCCACCTCCGTCCTCGTGCTGGGACTCGGGACGACCTCGGCGCCGTTCAACCGCATCAGCGTGCCCCGGTACGGCTTCTGCTCGTAGCTGGACCGCACCATGAAGACGGTGCACGCCATGCCGTACGGGTGGCATGCCATCGCGAGCGCGGTGCCCCACTGGCCGGCGCCGGTTCCCGTCACCATCTCCCTGACGCCGGACCTGCCGTAGTAATAGGCCTGTGCCAGCGCGGTGTTTATCTTGTGGCTGCCGGACGGACTGGTGCCTTCGTACTTGAAATAGATGTGCGCCGGGGTGTCGAGGGCGTTCTCCAGCCTGGACGCCCGGAAAAGGGGGGTCGGGCGCCAGCGCTGGTACTCCGATCGAACGGGGCCGGGAATCTCGACGTAGCGCTCACGGCCGATGCTCTGGCGGTACATCGACAACGGCAGTTGCGGTTGCAGCGGCGCCGAACCGCCGTTCCTCGGCGGTGCCGGTCTAGCCGGGGGCACCTCGATCGGAAGGTCCGCGAGGATGTTGTACCAGTGCGTGGGAACCTGGTCCCGGTCCAGCTCGAAAACCTCGCGCATGTTACGCTTTTCCGCCCTCCGCGCCGATGATTCCGCTGATCATGTCGACAAGGCTTCCCACGTTCCTCAGTTCGGCGAGCATCACGTCCTCGTCGTCGATCTCGATGCCGAACTCTTTCTCGATCTCCACGAGGGTGTGCAGCAGGCTCAGCGAGTCCATGCCCACCACCGGCGAGTAGAGCGAGACCGCGTCGTCCAGTCGTTCGGGGGCGATGTCCAAATCGAGAACGCGGATCATGATGCTTTTGATCTGCGCCGCCAGATCCACGTTGCTGGCACGATCCATGGCATGCACCTCGTCTGCGGCGTCGGCCCGGGAATGGCCGGAGTGAGTCGGCAGGAGTGAGTCGGCACGGCGGGAATCGATACCCGCGGACTGAGGGCGCCCGTTTCGGGGAACGGCGCATCGCTTACCGGCGACCTGGCCGTCCGAGCCCCGGTTCTTGCCGACGAACCGGTGGCGGGCCGTCCATGGCCGGAACGTTTTCCGCTTCGATTGGTTGACGGTCCGTACCGTACGACAGGCGTCCGGGGGGCGCAAGAGGCCGTACGGAGCCCCCCGGCGGCCATTTGGCAGAAGTTGGGCTTTTCAAGATCGCTTCACGGATGCACAATGACAGCGATCGGTGCGGCGCGGCCGGGTTTCCCGTGCCCGCCTGGCGGACCGGAGGGGCGACGCTTGCGATTCCGCGCGGTGGTGGCGACCGTCCCGCCGCCGGCGATTCTCGATATGGCATGACATCCCGCTCGGGGGATTGGAGAGCCATGCGGTTCGAATGGGACGGCGACCAGGACGGGCTGTACCGCGCTTTCCGCGCGTTCGGCGAAGAGGCGCTGAGCAAGGATGTGACCGAGCGGGACAGGGCCGGGCTGTTCAGCCGCGACGATTGGTCGCGGTGCGCCGAGCGGGGTGTGCTCGGCCTGATCCTGCCGTCCGAATACGGGGGATCCGGGTGCGGTCCCGTCGACTATGCGCACGCGATGGAGGGGCTCGGGCACGGCTGCCTCGACAACGGCCTCATGATGGCGGTCGGCGCCCACGTCCTGGCCGTCGAGGTGCCGGTCTGGAAGTTCGGCGACGAGGAGCAGCGGCGCGCGTACCTGCCCGGGCTCGCCGCCGGCCGCCTTGTCGGGGCCAACGCGATGACCGAGCCGGGAAGCGGGTCGGACGCGCTGTCGCTCGCCACCATGGCCGAGCGCGACGGCGACTCCTACGTCCTGACCGGACGCAAGCGCTATGTGACGAACGCGCCCGTCGCCGATGTGTTCGTCGTCTACGCGACCGTCGACCCGGAGCTCGGCTTCACCGGAGTCACCGCCTTCCTGGTCGAGCGCGGCGATCCCGGCGTCTCGGTGCACGAGCAGGCCGAGAAGATGGGTCTTCGCACCGCCCGCTGGGGTGAGGTCGAGCTGGACGGGTGCCGCATCCCCGCCTCTCGGCGGCTCGGCGCCGAAAGGCAGGGATCCGCCGTGTTCGCGCAGACGATGGCGTGGGAGCGGGCGCTTCTCCTGGCGCCGTGGCTCGGCGTCATGCGGCGGGAGATCGAGGAATGCACGCGCTTCTGCCGGCGGCGCCGCCAGTTCGGCAAGCACATCGGGCGTTACCAGTCGGTCTCCAACAGGATCGTCGACATGCGGATCCGCTGGGAGATCTCCCGCATGCTCCTGCACCGCGCCGCGTCGGAACTCGACGGCGCGGAGGCGAGCATCTTCCCCGAGGTCGGCAAGCTGTACGTGAGCGAAGCGGCGGCGGAGATCTTCACCAGCGCGATGCAGGTGTACGGGGCGCTCGGCTATTCCTCCGACGGGCGCGCCGAGCGCAATCTCCGGGACGCCCTCGGCATGACGATCTCGTCGGGCACGTCGGACATGCAGCGAGTGATCATCTCCGGGAAGCTCGGCCTCGCCTGGCCGGAATCCGGGGGAAGCGGGGAGGGAAGGTGAACGGTCTGAGCGACTGCCTGCGCCACTGGGCCGGAACGCGTCCGGAGGCCCCGGCGGTCGAGTTCCGGGACGAGGCGTTGACCTACGGCGAGCTGGATCGGCTCAGTTCGGCCCTGGCCCGCACGCTGGTCGAAGGCGGAGTCGCCCCCGGTGACCGGGTCGTCCTGTGGCTGCACAAGTCGATCGAGGCGGTCATCGCCGTGCACGGGGTGCTGAAGGCCGGTGCGGTCTACGTGCCCGTCGACCCGAGCGCGCCCTTCAAAAGGGCCGGCCACATCATCGCCCACTGCGAGGCCGCCTGCGTGATCGCCCAGGACGACCGGGTCGAATGGCTGCGGAAGAACTGCTCCAGCCGGATCGTGTCCACCGGTCCGGCCGCGGACGCGTCCGTCACCGGCTGGGAGGAGGCGCTCACCGCCGCCCCGGCGGAGGTCGAAGCCGGACGCGGCCTCGACCTCCACAGCCCGGCCTTCATCCTCCACACATCGGGATCGAAGGGCCTTCCCAAGGGCGTGGTGCTCTCCCACGGCAATGCCCGCGCATTCGTGGAATGGGCGGTCGACGAATTCGGTCTCGGCCCCGCCGACCGGGTCTCCAGTCATGCGCCCTTCCACTTCGACCTGTCCGTGCTCGACCTGTTCGCGACGTGCATGGCGGGCGGCTGTGTGGTGCTCGTCCCGGAGAGCCAGGTCGGGCTCGGGGGCGCCCTCAACAAGTTCGTCGCCGAGCAGCGCATCACCGTCTGGTATTCGGTTCCCGGAGCGCTGACCCGGATGCTGGCCGCGAAGAACAGCGGACTGCTGGCCGAGTCGCGTCTGCGGGTCGTCCTGTTCGCCGGTGAGACGTTTCCGATCGCCCGGCTCCGGCAACTGCACTCGCTCGTCCCCGAGGTCGACTTCTACAACCTCTACGGTCCGACGGAGACCAACGTCTGCGTCTTCCACCGCGTCCGCGAGTCGGACGTCGCGGAGCACCGCCGGCACCCCGTGCCGATCGGCCGTGCCTGCCCCTACGCGGCGACGTTCATCGTCGACGGGGCCGGGCGTCCGGTGGAGCACGAGCCGGGAGCATCCGGGGAGCTGTGCGTCGCCGGGGACTCGGTGATGCTCGGCTACTGGCGCGACGACGACTTCACGGCGGAGAGAACCCTGTCGGTCGCCCAGGCCGGCGGGGAGACGCTGCACGCGTACCGGACCGGGGATCTGGTCCGGCTCGACGACGAGCTGAACCACGTCTTCTGCGGACGTGAGGACGACATGGTGAAGATACGAGGCCACCGTGTCGAGATCGGTGAGATCGAGGCGGTCCTGTCGGCCGCGGACAACGTCCGGGAGGCCGCGTGCGTGGCGGTCGACGACGGCACCGGGGAACGGGTCGTCGAGGCGTACGTGGTGCCCGAGACGCACCCGCTCGACGTCTCCAAGGTGCGCCGCCACTGCCTGGACGAGATCCCGCGCTACATGGTCCCGGAGCGGTTCCACGTCAGGACCGCGTTCCCGGTGACCGGCACCGGGAAGATCGACCGGAGGCGGCTGGGAGAGGGCTGGGCGGATCCGCGATGAAAGTGCTGACGGAGACCTGGCGGAGCGCGTCGATCGGCCGGGAGAAGTCGGTGAACGTCCTCCTGCCGTCCAGATACTCGTCGACCGGCCGCGCCTTTCCGGTGCTGTACCTCCTGCACGGCTTCGGCGGCAACCGGAACACGTGGCTCCAGTGCGGCGACCTCTCGTCCGCCGTGGACTCGGCCGGGCTGGTCGTGGTCCTCCCCGAATCCGGACGCTCGTGGTTCATCAACGACGCCCGGGGGCGGCGCTACGAGGACTACCTCGTGGAGGAGGTCGTCGGCCATGTCGACGGCGCTTTCAACACCGTGGCGTCCCGGGACGGGCGAGGTGTCGGCGGGTTCTCCATGGGCGGGGCCGCCGCCCTCTACCAGGCGTTGCGGCACGGTGAGGTGTTCTCGGTCGTGTGCAGCAACGCCGGTGCCTTCGAGGCCCCCCTGCGCGAAGGCGATCCCTACGACCACCTGCGGGACGGGCAGAGGCTGGCCATGCCGACCACGAGGGACCACGAGCGCGTCTGGGGGCCGGTCGGCAGCGAGGTCCGGCGCGAGTACGACCCGTACCGCGCGCTCCGGGACCGGGACGCGAAGCACCCGATCGAAGTGCATCTCGACGTCGGCCTGGACGACTATCCCCGCATGATCGGCATGAACCGGAGAATGCGCGAGGCCCTCGCGGCCGCCTCCGTTCACCACCGGTACCGGGAACGCCCCGGCGGGCACGACTGGGCGTTCGTCAACGCCGGCCTTCCCGATCTCTTCGCGTTCGCGCGGAGCCGTCTCCTTTCCGCCTGACCCGCGCGCACCCAAGAGGACTACGGAAGGAGCGCACATGTGCGGCATAACCGGATGGGCCGACTGGACGCGGGACCTCTCCACGCAGGGCCCCGTCGTGACCGCCATGACGCGGACCCAGGCGCCGCGCGGCCCCGACGACGAGGGGACGTGGCTCTCCCGCCACGCCGCGCTGGGCCACCGGCGGCTCGCCGTCATCGACATCGAGGGCGGGCGGCAGCCCATGCTGCGGAACGGGCACGACGGCGAGCCGGTCGTCATCACGTTCAGCGGCGAGATCTACAACTTCCACGAGCTCCGTGAGCGGCTCCGCTCGGCCGGCTGGTCGTTCCGGACCCGATCGGACACCGAAGTCCTGCTGACGGCCTATCTCCAATGGGGCGCGGATCTCGTCACGCGGCTCAACGGAATGTACGCCTTCGCCATCTGGGACGAACACGCGCGACGACTGCTGCTGGTGAGGGACCGGCTCGGGATAAAGCCGCTCTACTACGCCCGGGTGGGCGACGGGATCATCTTCGGGTCGGAGCCCAAGGCGCTGCTGGCCCATCCCGAGATGAAGGCCGAGGTGGATCTGGAGGGCCTCGCCGAGTTGACGGCCGTCCCGCGCGCGAGGACGCCCGGCCACGCCGTCTACCGCGGGATGCGGGAGCTCAAGCCGGGGTGCCTCGTCGTCGCCGACGCGTCCGGATGCCGCGAGAGCCGGTACTGGCGGCTGGAGGCCCGCCCCCACACCGAGGACTTCCGCGCGACGACGGACGAGGTCCGCTCCCTGCTCACCGACATCGTCAGGCGCCAGATCGTGGCGGACGTGCCGGTCGGCACGCTGCTGTCCGGAGGGATCGACTCCAGCGCGATCACGGCCCTGGCGGCCCGGGAGTTCGCGGGGGAGCTGACCAGCTACTCGGTGAGCGTCCCGTCGCCGGCCCGGCCGGGCAGCGACCTGTGGCGGCCCAGCCCGGACGAGCCGTACGCGCGCCTGGTCGCCGAACGGCTCGGCCTCAAGCACTCCGTGGTCCAGGTCGATACCGACAGCCTCGTCGAGGGGCTCGACCGCGGTCTGCGGGCGCGCGACCTCCCCGGCTGGGGCGATCTCGACGTCTCGATGTACCACCTGTTCAGCGGTGTCCGGGGAGACTGCACGGTGGCGCTGTCGGGGGAGTCGGCCGACGAGATGTTCGGCGGCTACACCTGGCAGGTCGACGACCGGTACGTCCGGCACACGTCGTTTCCCTGGATGTACGCGCGGCGCCAGCCGCAGTTCCTGCTCCGCGAGGAGGTGAGGCGCGCGATCCGGCCGGAGGACTACGAGGCCGACCGCTACCGGGAGGCGCTGGCGGAGGTCCCGCACGTGGACGGCGAGGACCGCACCGGACGCAGGCAGCGGGAGGTCTTCCACCTCGGCCTGACCCGCTGGCTGGGCGCGCTGCTGGACCGCAAGGACCGGATGAGCATGGCCGTCGGCCTCGAAGTGCGGGTGCCCTTCGCCGACCACAGGCTCGCCGAGTACCTGTTCAACGTGCCCGCGGACATGAAGGCCGACGGAGGGACGGAGAAGGCGCTGCTGCGCCGGGCGTGCGCGGACCTGCTCCCGGAGGAGATCGTGAACAGGCCCAAGAGCGCCTACCCGGCCAGCCGGGACCCCGGCTACGTCGAGACGCTGAAGAACCTGGTCATCGAGATGATCGACGAACCGGGCGCCCCGCTGTTCGACCTCATGGACCGGGCTGAGGTCCGCCGGGCGGTCACCTCCGAGCTGGACGCGCTGCCCGGCCCGATCACCGCCCGGACCTCGGCGATCGGCCTGTCCTACCTCCTCGAACTGAACCGGTGGCTCACCCGGGTCCGCGTCGTGGCGTGACCCGGCGCGGCCGTCACCCCCGCGTCCCCTCCGCCCGCGAGTAGCGCCGGCGCAGCTCCTCCTTCCGGATCTTGCCCGTCGCGGTCGTGGGCAGGACCTCCAGGAGCTCGAGCCGCCGCGGCCAGTACGCCTTGGTCATCCCGGCCTCGTCCAGCGAGCTCTGCAACTCCTCCAGGGTGACCGGGGAGGCCGCGGAGACCGGGGTCACCACCGCGCAGATCGTCTCGTCCTCGTGCTCGTCGGGGATGCCGATGACCGCGACGTCGCGCACGCCCGGATGCCGTCCGATGATCGACTCCAGGTCGGTGACCGGCGCGATGTTCGCGTTGCGCAGGATCATGTCCTTGGCCCGGCCGGTGATCCGGATGCCGCCCCGGCCGTCCGGCCGGGCCAGGTCGCCGGTGTTGAACCACCCGTCCTCGTCGAGGTCGGCCGCGTACAGCTCGTCCCGCCGGTAGTAGCCGAGGCACTGCGTCGGCCCCCGCACCCACAGCACGCCCTCGCCCCCGGTCCGGTCCGACACGGGGTCGATCCGCAGCTCCATGTCCGAGATGGGACTTCCGTCGCTGTGGGCGGCCCAGTCCTCCGGATCGTCCGGACGGGTGATCGTCACCGGGCCGTTCTCCGTCATGCCCCACAGCGAGTGCAACCGGAGTCCGAAGACGTTCGCGGTCTCGCCGATGAAGTACGGAGGGATCGGCGCCGAGCCGCTGACCAGCCACGCCAGCGCGGGGAGCGCGCGCGGCGCGGACCGCTGCTCCTTGATCAGGCTCAGCAGGTAGAAGGGCGCGCAGTAGAAGAACGTGACCCCGTGCCGGGCCATGAGATCGAGAGCGTCGCCGGGGTCCTTGGCGTCCTGGAACGCCATGGTGCCGCCCAGCGTCAGCGGCATCAGCATGCCCTGCACGACACCGGTGTAGTGCGTGTAGAGCGCGGTGGTGTACATGACGAGCGTCTCGTCGAGGCCGAACGTCTCCGCCTCGCCGCGAATGGCGGCGTACAACGTGTTCTGGCTGTGCAGGACCCCCTTGGGATCGCTCGTCGTGCCCGAGGTGAACAGGACCAGATACGGGTCGTCGGGCCCGAGCTCCCGCTCGTCGAGCAGGTGGCCGTGCCGCTCCTCCCAGGCGGTCCCGAAGAAGAACGACTCGAAGTCCTCGGTGCCGTCCGGCCCCTGCCCGTCCGCGACGAACACGCGCTCCAGGGACGGCAGCTCCGCGGCCAGCCCGGCGCCCAGCTCGCCCAGCCGGTCGCCGTTGTCCTCTGCCATGGTGACGAGGACCCGCGCCTCGGTGACGCGCAGCATGACGTCGAGCTCGCGGCGCCGGTAGGTCTTCATGAGGGGGCAGTACACGACCCCGGCCCGGATGCAGCCGAGCGTGATCGCCGCGAGTTCCCACCGGTCGGTGAGCTGCGCCGCGAACACGTCACCGGGCCGCAGACCGAGCTCGACCAGAGCGCCGGCGCACCTGTCGGCGGCGGCGGCGAGCTGCGCGTAGTCGAGCCGGTGCGTCCGCCCGTCGGACTGGCGCCTGGTGACCACCGCCGCCTTCTCCGGCCTTTCCCGCACGTGCCGCCGAAGGTCGTCGAGAAAGGTCTCGTCCCGCCACCAGCCGCGCTCACGGTAGTTCGCAGAGGTCGTGGTCATGTCAGCACCCCAATCACATCTTCGGGAAGGGTGGACCGCTCCGCACGGAATTGGAGATCAACATAACCCGATTTCACTCGCCGGTCACCACCCTCGGAGGTCCGCGCGCGTTCTGGTAACGCATTTCTCTCAGGCGTCAGCCGCGCTCGCGGACCGGGGCCGTCGGCCGGCGTCGCGGCTGCCGGTCAGCGCAAATTGGACTGATGGCCGAGGCGAACCGTCTTCGCCTCTTTGGATTTCGGGCTCGGGTTATTCTGCGGCCATGGCGAGCCGTTCGGTGAGCCCGGTGCTGGTGGGCAGAGGGCCGGAGCGTGCGGAACTGCTCGCCGCGCACGGCGAAGCCCGGCATGCGGCGACCGCGGTCCTCGTCGGCGGCGAGGCGGGCATGGGCACCGACCCCGCCTCTTCGACGAGGGGTGGCCGCCGGCGAGAGTGATGTTCGGGGTTTTCCTCGACTCAGCGGCACCATCCGGCCACCGGAAGTAGTGGTTTCCACGATGTAGTTCCGCGACTACTCAGCGCACTCTGCGGTGAGCCGAGTCTCGCGGTCGCCCACCAGGGCGGCGGCCGGGAAGATCGTGGAGGAACCTCGATGGCGAGTGAAGGCATATTCCGGTTCATGACCGTGCGCCCGGCGCGCAAGCAGGCGACCCTGGCCGGGATGCCGATCATGGTCGAGACGTCCGAGCTCTACCGGCGGCTGGCCGAGGCCGCGGCGGAGGGCGCCGACCGGGAGAGGCTCCGCGAGATGGTGAGCGGTCCTGCCCGGCCGGACGCGGCCGCGCGCACCGCCGGGCTGGATCTCGCCCACCTGCGGGCCTGGTTCTACGCGAACGAGAAGAGCACGCTGGGCGAGGCCGACCTGAACGGCTGCGTCTCGCGGGCCTACGGGCGGTCTCTGGCCGAGCTGGTCGACGCGCCGGAGTTCGCCGCGGCCCGGGCCGAGCTGAGCGACCGGCTGCTGGCGGCGGCGCTCCGCGGCGACGCCGAGGGGACCGCGGAGCGGGACCTGCTCGACGCCAAGCTGCTCGCGCTGGCCGCCTCGGCCGAGGCGGCCGGGCAGGAGCGATCGCTCGGCGACGTCATGAGCGCGCCGGCGACGCTGCCGTCGTTCCTGGGGCGACTCGCTCCGGCCCCGGCGTCCGCGCCGGCGCCGCCCGCCCCGGCGGAGCGCGACGACGAGGCGAGGGCCTGGCTGGACGACCTGGGCCGCGCGCACCGGGAGCTGCTCAGGCTGGTCCACGACGACAGGCACCTGGTGTTCTCGTCGGTGACCGCCGCGGCGGTCCCGGGCGCCGCCGAACCCCCCGAGGCGGCGAGCGCCGAGCCGACGCTCTCCGCCGACGCCGTGGCGGGGCTCGGCGAGGAGACGCGGGGAGTGCTGGACCGGCTGGGGCTGCTCGCCGGCGACCTGCGGCCGTTCCGGGCGATCCCCGCGGTCGAGGCCGAGCTGCACCACGCGGCCGGGCAGGTCGCGGCGGACGTCCGGCCGGCCGGGACCCTGGCCTTCGACGGGGGCGAGATCGACCTGGACCGGTTCCACCGGGCCATGAACGCTCCGGGCGAGGGGCTCGCCGCCGGGCCGCCGCCGCCCGCGCCGCAGCACTCCGCCGCCGGGGTGGCCGACCTGCTGGTGGTGCGGCAGAAGATCAAGGCCTACGAGCTGGGGGAGTTCGCCCACGTCGAGAACATCATGGCGGGGGAGACGCGGGAGCGTTCGACCCGCCGGCTCACCCAGGTGGAGGTGACCACGGAGGACGAGACGGAGACCGAGACCGAGAAGGAGCGGGACCTGCAGTCCACCGAGCGGGACGAGCTGCAGAACGAGGCGGAGAAGCACGTCAAGAGCCAGCTCGACATCGAGGCCGGACTCCAGGTGAGCGGCAGCTACGGCCCGGCCGCGTCGTTCTCCTCCAGCGTCAAGGCCGGAAGCTCGACGTCCACCGAGGAGTCCCAGCGCAAGGCGTCCTCGTTCTCGCAGGAGGTCACGCAGCGCACGGCGGAGAAGGTGCGCGAGCGCGTCCGCAGCCTCGTCCGGCGGCGGACGCTGGAGGAGTTCGAGGAGACCAACCGGCACGCCTTCAGCAACAGCTTCGCCAAGCACGTCCGCGGCGTCTACCGGTGGCTGAACAAGGTCTACGACGCCCAGGTCTTCAACTACGGCCAGCGGTTCATGTTCGACTTCGTGGTGCCCGAGCCGGCGGCGTACTACCTCTACGGGCTGGTGGAGAACCCGCCGCAGGACAGCGAGCTGGTGAAGCCGCAGGCGCCGGCCATGCCCGACGGGCAGCCCCTGCGGCCGTCCTACCTGACCCGCGGCAACTACACCGAGTTCGTCGCCCGCTACCGCGTCGTCAACGCGCCCGCTCCACCGCCGTCGACCCGGACGGTCACGTTCTCGGACAAGCAGGACGGCACCACCACGACCAACTTCGGCCGCGCCGGGAAGATCGACATACCGGAGGGGTACACCGCCAAGAGCGTGACCGTGCAGGCGACCCATCTGTTCGAGGCCGGCAGCGTGCACAACTTCCACATTGTGATCGGCGGCCAGCTGTACATCTACACCGACATCTTCGGCGCCAAAAGCGGGACGGCCTCCGGGGAGAAGGAGCTCTCCATCTCCATCGCCGTGACGGCCCTGTGCTGGTCGGTCGGCGTGGACGTGGAGTGCGTCGTCACCCCGGAGGCCGAGGCCCGGTGGCAGCAGTCGGTCTTCGACGCCGTCATCGCCGCGTACCAGCAGCAGCTCGCCGAGTACAACGAGAGGGCCGCGCAGCGGGAGCTCCAGCGCAGCACCAACCAGCAGTTCGGCCGCAACCCGCTGGTCAACCGGCGGGTGGAGCGCGACGAGCTGAAGAAGTGGGTCATCATGATGCTGGCCAAGAAGCCCGACCTGAACCTCGACTCCTTCCAGCCGCCGGTGCCCAAGACCCCGCCCGAGCCGGTTCTGGACCTCGACAAGGCCAACGCCAACGGCACGTTCATCCGGTTCCTGGAGAACGCCTTCGAGTGGCAGAACATGCTCTACGTCTGCTACCCCCACATGTGGGGACGGCGGGCCCGGTGGATCTCCGCGCTGAACATCACCGACCCGGACGCCGACTTCGCCGCCTTCCTGCGCGCCGGCGCGGCGCGCGTCCAGGTGCCGGTGCGGCCCGGCTTCGAGAGCGCCGTCGCCTACTTCGTGTACACCGGCAACATCTGGGACGGCAACGACGTCCCCCGGATCGACGACGACCTGTACGTGCCGATCATCGATGAGATCACCACCAACCTCGGCAAGCTCGACAACGGCGTCCCGTACCCGGCGGGCTCCAAGCCCTGGGAGGTGGTCGTCCCCACCGACCTGGTGCTGGTCCAGGACGTCTCGGACGTGCCTCCGCTGCGGGACGCGCTGAAGCCCGCGGCCCCGGTGGCGCTGGCGGACGGGTCGGAGGACGGCCGGGACGACGCGGCCGCGGACGCTCCCGCCGGGTCCGGCGCCGGGCACGAGGTCGCGAGCGGTCGATGACCGCCTACCGGCTGCACGCCGACTTCGACCGCGACGGCAGGCTCGCCGCGCGGCCGGGCGAATGGGCGCGGCGGCAGGCGCCGCCGGGGGCCCTGGTCCGCGCCAACCTGGACGACGACGCGCGGCGGCTGCCCACGACGGTCACCCGCGGCGACCCCGTCCGGCTGGACCGCGAGCTGCCGGTGAAGACGGCCGGGGACGACGAACCGGCCGGGCTCCTCGTGGAGGAGGTCACCGCGGCCCCCGGCCCGCTGTTCGTGGTGCTGCGGGGCGCGGACGCCGTGCGATGCGCGGTGGTCGACGCCACCGGCAGGCGGCTCGCCGGGGCCGGGGCGGGCGACCGGGTGCGTTTCCGGCTGCCGGTCGGGCCGTTCCCCCGCAGGCTCGCGCTGGAGGCGGTGGACCTTCCGGCCACTCCGCCGGCCGGCCAGGTGCTCAGCGGACCGGCCCCCGGGGTCCCGGACGGCCGGGTCACGGTGTGGCTGGAGCGCGACGACCCGGCCGGCACCGTGGTCGAGGACGAGGTGCTGTTCACCGTGTCCCCGTTCGTCCTCATCGGGAACGCGGGCGCGCTGGAACGGCTCTACATGTGCCAGGTCACCTCGGATGACCCGGCCAAACCCCTGGACGACAACGGTCCCGCCGTCGCGGAGGTGCAGGCCGCGCTCCAGCCGCTCGGCGTGCCGCTGACCCTCGTCCCGATGGAGGTGCACGGCGGCGACAGCTGGATCCAGGACCAGTACCAGCTCGGCTTCACCGAGACCCCGGACGGTCCGACGCGCGTGCTCCTCCACACGCCGCGCACCCGTTCGGACGCCGCGCAGGGGGTCGTCGCGCCCAACCTGAGCTCGATGGTGACCGCCCATTTCCCGAGCCGGGACCTCGGGATCTGCCAGTCGTTCTGGGACCGGGAGCTGACCATCACCTCCCCGGACGGCACGACCGGGCGGCTCGGCTTCGTCGGCAGCGACCGCGCCCTGGTGATCATGATCCGGATCAAGATGCTGCGCCGGCAGCTGTTCGAGTCCATCGCGCGGATCGGCACCGAGGTCGAGCTGAACACGACCGTGGCGCTGTTCGGCGACGCGACCGTCGAGTTCTTCCGCGCCCGCAACGAGCTGCCCGCGCTGGCCGGCCGGTTGAAGCAGGTCGCCAGGGCGGCGGCCGAACGCCCGGACTCGCCCTTCTACAAGCAGCACGACAAGCTCGGCCGGCTCGTCCAGAACGCCGAGAAGCAGGTCGAGGACGTCCGGCGGGAGATCCCGGTGCCGCAGGGCGCGCCCCAGCTCCGGCTGCGGCTGCCGGCCGTGGGGAAGCTGCCGCAGCAGGACTTCCTGATGTCCGAGGCGGAGGTGGGCCGCCTGGAGAAGCGGCTCCAGCAGTGGCACTCCAGCCACAACTTCGGCGGCAACATCGAGGTGGGGCCGCCGCACGCCAAGGCCCCGGCCGGCGTGGTGGTCGTCGGCAACCGGACCACGCCGCAGCCGGACGGCTCCACCGCGACCGACATGGACCCCGAACTCCTGGCCTTCCTGCGCGGGCAGGCGCAGGGCCGCCAGCGGGTGCTGGAGGTCGACACCAGCTGGCTCGACGTCGGTCACGTGGACGAGGTGCTGGCGTTCGTCCCCGACCTGCGCGACCCGCAGAGCCCGAAGGGCGCCGTGCTGCGCTCCTCGCCGCTCGTCGCGCTCAAGCTCGTCGCGGCCGCACGGCAGGAGTTCATGGCGGGCCTGTCGCCGGGAGAGCTGACCCGGTACAAGAACTGGATCCCCACCCGCACCGGGCGGCTCACCTACGAGGGCGCGAACCCGGTCACCCATCTGCTCCGCGGCATGCAGTGGCTGCACCAGCACGAGAGGGGGCAGCTGCTGCCGATCGAGCCGCCGGAGATCTACCTGTCGATGGCGAAGCGGTACCGGGACTTCGCCGGCCCGATCCCGAACTCCCCGCTCCCGCTGCCCGACTCGCCCTGGCAGCCGACCACCCCCTCGCTGCCGGCCGGCATCTCGATCTTCGAGCTGGACTTCTTCCGCGACGGGACGAACGAGGACCTGGAGGACCCCGAGCCGGCCGGTCAGCGGACGGGGCCGGACGGTGCGTCCATCCCGGCGAAGGGGCAGCTGACCGAGACCGAGGAGAAGCTCACCACCGAGTACGGCGCGATCTCCATCCTCAAGCTCCCGGTCGTCTTCGACGACCGGTCGGCGCTCGCCGAGCAGACCGCCGCCTTCACCCCGAACCTGGCGAACCTCCAGGTCGCCGCCCCCTGGCTGCTGGTCCCGCGGCCGCACGGGCCGCGGATGGACGTCGAGGCGGCCGCCCGGGTGCTGCGCGCGGTGGCCGAGGAGGTCGGGGACGTGAAGGCGTCGCGCTTCACGCCGCAGTGGCTGCGCGCCCGCGGGCTCGACCGCACGGTCCACTGGGCGCGGCCCGGTTCGATAGCGGGCGACCTCGCCGGGGACGACGCCGAGAAGCTGACCTCCGCCTTCCGCGACGGCTGGCCCAAGGAGACCGATCGCGGGGAGATCCGGCAGCAGATCGTCCGGGCCAATCCGGGCGCGTTCGACTCGCGCGGCTTCCTCAGGGGGAGCGCCTGGCGGAAGCTGCGGATCCCCGAGCGCAAGGTCGACCTCTTCGAGGCCTGGACCGAGGCCGTCGCCGACCGGATCGGCTATCGGGTGACCTGGGTGGAGGCGTGGTACTACCACGTGCGCCTGGGCTCCATCCACTGCGGAACGAACGTGCTGCGCGCCGCCCCCACCGGCCTGCGTTGGTGGCGCTGAGGCCCGCCGGGGGGCAGGGTCGGCGGCCGAGGCGGCGGCGGGTGCGGCCGACTGGATGGGCCGGCAGCAGGTCCAGGTAGCCGGATTCCTCGGCGGAGATCATGCGGGCGTCGGTAGCCCCCGGGGCGAGGGGACGAGCGTTCTCGGCGCACGCCGGAATCCACGGGCGTTAAGGAAGCGTTAAGCGCGGCGCTCCGCGCGCTAAGAACGCGTCAACGGCCCGGGGAAATGCTGGGCAAGTGCCGTTTACTGCCTGATGCACCCCCAAAGCGGGTGCGGGTGTGACGAGTACCCGGCGCTCCGTGGCGGCCTTCCGCCGCCCTCCAAGGAATCGAGAAATGTCAGATCTGGCGTTCATCCTGCTGACGGTGGCGGTCTTCGCCCTGTTCGCGCTGGTCGTGAAGGCGGTCGAGCGGCTGTGACCGCGGAGAACGGAATCGGCCTGACGCTGGCCGTGCTGCTGGTCGCCTTCCTAGTCGCGGCCCTTCTTTTCCCGGAGCGTTTCTAGTGAGTCCGACGGTCGCCGGGATCCTGTTTCTCGGCTCTCTTCTCCTCGCCCTCGTCCTGACGAACAGGCCATTGGGCGACTACATGCACAGGGTCTATTCCGAGACCCGGCATTCGCGGGTGGAGCGTGTGCTGTACCGGCTGGTCGGAGTCGATCCCGGGGCCGAGCAGAGGTGGGGGGTCTACGCGCGCAGCGTCCTGGCCTTCTCGGTCGTCAGCGTGCTGTTCCTCTACGGGTTCCAGAGGCTGCAGAACCACCTCCTCCTCAGCCTGGGGTTCGATCCGGTCAAGCCCGACCAGGCCTGGAACACCGCGGTCAGCTTCGTGACCAACACCAACTGGCAGTCGTACTCGGGCGAGTCGACGATGGGCCACCTGGTGCAGATGGCCGGGCTCGCGGTGCAGAACTTCGTCTCGGCCGCCGTCGGCATGGCCGTGGCCGTCGCGCTGGTGCGCGGCTTCGCACGCCGCAAGAGCGAGCACCTCGGCAACTTCTGGGTCGACCTGACCAGGGGATCGCTGCGGATCCTGCTGCCCATCGCGTTCGTCGGCGCCGTCGTGCTGGTGTCCGGGGGACTGGTGCAGAACTTCTGGGATCCCGCCCACCACACGGTGGACACGATCGCCGGCGGCGCCCAGACGCTGACGGGCGGTCCGGTGGCGTCCCAGGAAGCGATCAAGGAACTCGGGACGAACGGCGGCGGCTTCTACAACGCCAACTCCTCCCATCCCTTCGAGAACGCCACGGCGTGGACGAACTGGCTGGAGATCTTCCTGATCCTCGTCATCCCGTTCGCGCTGACCCGGACGTTCGGCCGCATGGTGGGCCAGGTCCGGCAGGGGTATGCGATCGCCGCGGTGATGGGGGTCATCGCGCTGGTGAGCGTCTCGCTCACGATGATCTTCCAGAACATGCACCACGGCACTGTGCCGACCGCGGTCGGTGCGGCGACGGAGGGCACCGAAGCGCGTTTCGGGGTGCTGAACTCCGCGGTGTTCGCCGCGGCGACCACGCTGACGTCGACCGGCGCCGTCGACTCCTTCCACGACTCCTACACCAGCCTCGGCGGCATGATGACGATGTTCAACATGATGCTGGGCGAGGTGGCGCCCGGCGGCGTCGGCTCGGGCCTGTACGGGATGCTGGTCCTCACCGTGATCACGGTGTTCGTGGCCGGGCTGATGGTGGGCCGCACCCCCGAGTACCTGGGCAAGAAGATCGGCTCGCGGGAGATCAAGTTCGCCGCGCTGTACTTCCTGGTCACGCCCGCGCTCGTGCTGGCCGGGACCGCCGCGGCGATGGCGACCGACCGCGGGCGCGCGGGCTTGCTGAACTCCGGGCCGCACGGGCTTTCGGAGGTCCTGTACGCGTTCACGTCCGCGTCCAACAACAACGGCTCCGCGTTCGCCGGCCTCACGGTCAACACGGTCTGGTACGACACGGCGCTGGGCCTGTGCATGGCCTTCGGCCGGTTCCTGCCGATCATCTTCGTGCTCGCCCTGGCCGGCTCGCTGGCCCACCAGGGGCACACTCCCGAATCGGACGGCACCCTGCCCACGCACCGGCCCCAGTTCGTCGGCATGGTCGCGGGCGTAACCGTCGTCCTCGTCGCGCTCACGTTCCTGCCCGCGCTCGCGCTCGGGCCGCTGGCAGAAGGAATCCACTGATGTCCACGACGCAGACCGCGCGGGGAACCGCGCAGTCACCCGCCCCCGAACCGTCGGGCCGCGTCCAGGGCGGCCTGCTCGACCCGCGGCAGATGCTGCGGTCCCTGCCGGACGCGGTCCGGAAACTCGACCCCCGGACGTTGTGGCGCAACCCCGTCGTGCTGATCGTGGAGATCGGCGCCGTGTGGTCCACGGTGCTGGCCGTCACCGAGCCGACGTGGTTCGCCTGGCTGGTCGTCGTCTGGCTGTGGCTCACCGTGGTCTTCGCCAATCTTGCGGAGGCGGTGGCCGAGGGCCGTGGCAAGGCCCAGGCCGACACGCTGCGGCGGGCGAAGCGGGACATGACGGCCCGGCGCCTGGTCGGCTGGGAGCCCGGGGCCGTGGACGTGGTGGAGGAGTCCGTCCCCGCCCCGGCGCTCACAAAGGGCGACATCGTGGTCGTCGAGGCCGGGCAGATCGTCCCCGCGGACGGAGACGTGGTCGAGGGCATCGCCAGTGTCGACGAGTCGGCGATCACGGGCGAGTCGGCCCCGGTCATCCGGGAGTCCGGCGGTGACCGGTCGGCGGTGACCGGCGGCACCAGGGTGCTGTCCGACCGCATCGTGGTGAGGGTGACCCAGAAGCCCGGCGAGAGCTTCATCGACCGGATGATCGCCCTGGTCGAGGGCGCCAGCCGGCAGAAGACGCCGAACGAGATCGCACTGAACATCCTGCTCGCCGCGTTGACGATCATCTTCCTGCTCGCCACCGCGACCCTGCAACCGCTGGCGATCTACTCCAAGGGCGGCGACCCCGGAGTGCCGGACTCGCCGGCCCTGGGCGCCCATGGCGTGACCGGGATCGTACTGGTGTCCCTGCTGGTCTGCCTGATCCCGACGACGATCGGCGCGCTGCTCAGCGCCATCGGGATCGCGGGCATGGACCGGCTGGTGCAGCGCAACGTGCTGGCGATGTCCGGGCGGGCGGTGGAGGCCGCGGGCGACGTCAACACGCTGCTGCTGGACAAGACCGGCACCATCACCCTCGGCAACCGGCAGGCGGCCGAGTTCATCCCGCTCGACGGGGTGCCCGAGGGCGAACTGGCCGATGCGGCGCAGCTGGCCAGCCTCGCCGACGAGACGCCCGAGGGTCGTTCGGTCGTCGTGCTGGCCAAGCAGCGGTACGGGCTGCGCGAGCGTACGCCCGGGGAGCTGTCCCACGCCGACTGGGTGGCCTTCACCGCCCAGACCCGGATGTCGGGCGTCGACCTGGACGAGGGGGCGAAACGGTCGCTGCGCAAGGGGGCGGCCAGTGCCGTCGCCGACTGGGTCCACGGGCAGGGCGGGACCGTGCCACCAGGGCTCGGTCAGATCGTGGACGGCATCTCCGCCTCCGGCGGGACGCCGCTCGTGGTCGGCGAGGCCGGCGGCGGGGGAGCGCGCGTCCTGGGGGTGATCCACCTCAAGGACGTCGTCAAGCAGGGCATGCGGGAGCGGTTCGCCGCGATGCGGGCGATGGGCATCCGCACCGTCATGATCACTGGCGACAACCCGCTGACGGCCAAGGCGATCGCGGACGAGGCGGGTGTGGACGGCTTCCTCGCCGAGGCCAGGCCCGAGGACAAGCTCGCTCTGATCAGGAAGGAGCAGGAGGGCGGCCGGCTGGTCGCGATGACGGGGGACGGGACCAACGACGCCCCGGCGCTCGCCCAGGCCGACGTCGGCGTCGCGATGAACACCGGCACGTCCGCCGCCAAGGAGGCCGGGAACATGGTCGACCTGGACTCCGATCCCACCAAGCTCATCGAGATCGTCCAGATCGGCAAACAGCTCCTGATCACTCGAGGCGCGCTGACCACGTTCTCCATCGCCAACGACATCGCCAAGTACTTCGCGATCATCCCGGCCCTGTTCGTCACGCTGTTCCCGGGCCTGGACGCGCTCAACATCATGCGGCTGGCCAGCCCGCAGTCGGCGATCCTGTCGGCCGTGGTGTTCAACGCGCTGATCATCATCGCGCTGATCCCGCTGGCGCTGCGCGGGGTGAAGTACCGCCCGAGCAACGCCACCAGGCTGCTGTCGCGCAACCTCTGCCTCTACGGCCTCGGCGGGATCGTCGCGCCGTTCATCGGAATCAAGCTGATCGACCTTCTCATCCAGTTCCTTCCGGGGATGTCCTGACATGCGTATGCCAACCTGGATTCGCCGGCACGTGGCCGCGGTGCGAGCGCTGCTGGTCCTCACCGTCGTGCTCGGCGTCGCCTACCCGCTCGCCGTCTTCGGGGTCGCCCAGATCCCCGGGCTGAAGGGCCGGGCCGACGGGAGCATCGTGAAGACCGCCGGCGGCAGGACGGCGGGCAGCGCGCTCATCGGCCAGTCCTTCACCGACAAGGCCGGGAAGCCGCTGAAGCAGTACTTCCAGAGCCGCCCGTCCGCGGCCGGCGACGGCTATGACCCGACCTCGACGGCGGCGAGCAACCTCGGGCCGGAGAGCGTCCTGGACACGCTCGCCGATCCGGCTGCCAAGGTCGAGGGCGAGCAGAGCCTCCTCACCCAGGTGTGCTCGCGGAGCAAGGCCGTCGGCGACCTCGAAGGCGTGGACGGCGAGCGGCCGTACTGCACGCCCGACGGGGTGGGCGCGGTGCTCAAGGTGTTCGGGACGCGGGCGCCCGACGGCACCGTCCCGAAGCCCTCCCGCGTCGTCAGCGCCAACCAGGCTTGCCCCGCCGTGCCCTTCGTGGCCTCCTACAGGGGAGTACGGGTCGAGTGCGCCAGGCCGGGCGAGGACCTCGCCTCGGGCCTGACCGTCCCGGTCAGGGGAAGCGCGCCCGCGAAATCCCAGGTGCCGGCCGATGCCGTCACCGCGAGCGGCAGTGGGCTCGACCCGCACATCACGCCCGCCTACGCGAGGCTCCAGGCGCCGCGGGTCGCCAAGGCGCGCGGCATCTCCGAGGCGCGGGTGCTGGCGGCCGTCCGGCACAACCAGACCGGCCGGGCGCTCGGCTTCATGGGGGAGCCGGTGGTGAACGTCCTCCGCCTCAACCTCGAACTGGACCGCGACCACCCCGTCGGCGCCGGGAGGGGCTGATCATGACGCGCGGGCGGCTCCGCGTCTACCTGGGGGCCGCCCCGGGCGTGGGGAAGACGTACGCGATGCTCGCCGAGGCGCACCGGCGGCGGGCCCGCGGCACCGACGTCGTCGCGGGGTACCTGGAGACGCACGGCCGGCCCCTGACCGCGGAGCGGCTCGCCGGGCTGGAGACGCTGCCCCGCAGGACGATGGAGTACCGCGGGACCGCGTTCACCGAGATGGACACCGAGGCCGTGATCGCCCGCCGCCCGCAGGTGGCGCTCATCGACGAGCTGGCCCACACCAACGTGCCCGGCTCCCGCCATGCCAAGCGCTGGCAGGACATCGAGGAGATCCTGGACGCCGGGATCGACGTCATCTCCACCGTCAACGTCCAGCATCTGGAGTCGGTGAACGACGTCGTCGAGCAGATCACCGGCGTGCCGCAGCGCGAGACCGTCCCGGACGAGGTGGTCCGCCGTGCCGACCAGGTCGAACTCGTCGACATGACGCCCGAGGCGCTGCGCCGCAGGATGGCGCACGGCAACGTCTACCCCCCCGAGAAGGTCGACGCCGCGCTCGGCAACTACTTCCGCGTCGGCAACCTCACCGCGCTCCGGGAGCTGGCGCTGCTGTGGCTGGCGGGCAAGGTCGACGACCAGCTCGACCGCTACCGCGCCGACCACGGCATCGCCGGGACGTGGGAGGCGCGAGAACGCGTCGTCGTGGCGCTCACCGGCGGGCCGGAGGGCGACACCCTGATCCGCCGCGCCGCCCGCGTCGCCGCCCGCACCAAGGGCGCCGACCTGCTGGCCGTCCACGTCCTCCCCGGCGACGGCCTCACCGGCGCCGACCCCGCGCACCTCGTGCGGCAGAGGGCCCTCGTGGAGCACCTCGGCGGCACCTACCACCAGGTCGTCGGCGACGACATCCCGACCGCCCTGCTGGACTTCGCCCGGGGCGTCAACGCGACCCAGCTGGTGCTGGGCGCCTCCCGGCGGGGCCGGGTCGCCCAGCTCTTCTCCCGGGGCGTCGGCGTGACGACGACCGCCCACTCCGGCCCCATCGACGTCCACCTGGTCACGCACGAGGAGGTCAGCAAGGGGCGCCGGGCCCGGCCGTCGAGCGGCGGCCTCACCCGGCGGCGGCGCACCGCGGGCTTCGTGCTGGCCGCCGCGCTCCTCCCGCTGCTCACCCTGGTGCTCCAGCATCTGCAGGGGGAGTTCTCCCTGCCCAGCGACATCCTGCTGTTCCTCGTCGTGGTCGTCGGCGTGGCGCTGGTCGGCGGCCTGTACCCCGCGCTGTTCGCCGCGGTGTCGGGGTCCCTCCTGCTGAACTTCTACTTCACGCCGCCGCTCGACCGGTTCACGATCTCCGAGCGGGAGAACCTGCTGGCCCTGGTGGTCTACGTCGTCGTGGCCGCCGTGGTCAGCGCCGTGGTCGACCTGAACTGCCGCCGCGGCCGCGAGGCGGCCCGGACCCGGACCGAGGCCGAGGTCCTGTCCGCCCTCGCGGGCGGGGTGCTGCGCGGCCAGAGCACGCCGCGCGACATCCTGGAAGACCTGCGGCAGACCTTCGGGCTGACGGCGGTGACCCTGCTGGAGCGCGGGCCGGAGGCCGCCGGGACGCTCGGTGTGCAGGGCGATCCGGACCGCTGGCGCATCGTGTCGACGGCCGGGGGCCCGCCCTGCACCGCCCCGAAGGCGGGCGAGACCGGGATCCCGATCGACGACGAACTCGTCCTGGTGCTGCGCGGCCGGACGCTGCGGGCCGAGGACCGCCGGGTGGCGGAGGCCTTCGCGGCCCACGCCGCGGCCGCGCTGCGGCAGCAGCGGCTGACCGCCGAGGCCGAGCGGGCGCGCCCGCTGGCGGAGGCCGACCGGATCCGCACCGCCCTGCTCAACGCCGTCGGCCACGACCTGCGGACCCCGCTGTCCTCGGCGAAGGCGGCCGTGGACAGCCTGCGCAGCCCCGACGTCACCTGGATCGAGGAGGACCGGGACGAACTGGTCGACACCGCCGCCGAGTCCCTGGCGCGGCTCGACCGGCTCGTGGCCGACCTCCTCGACATGAGCCGGCTGCAGGCCGGCGTGCTCGGCGTCGCCGCGCGGCCCCTGGCGGTCGAGGACGTCGTGCCCCGCGCCGTGGCCTCCCTCGACCTCCTCGACGCGGCCGGGGTGCGCATCCGGATCTCCGGCGGACTGCCCGAGGTGCCGGCCGATCCGGCCCTGCTCCAGCGGGTGCTGGCGAACCTGATCGCCAACGCCGTCCGCCACAACCCGCCCGGGGAGCCCGTCACGGTGACCGCGAGCGCCCACGCGGACAGGGTCGAGCTGCGTGTGATCGACCGCGGTCCCGGAATCCCCGCGTCCGAGAGGGACGCGGTCTTCGCGCCCTTCCAGCGGCTGGACGACCGCGGCGACGGCACCGGTGTCGGCCTCGGGCTGGCGCTGGCGCGGGGGATGACCGAGGCGATGGGGGGCACGCTCCTTCCCGAGGAGACTCCCGGCGGCGGGCTGACCATGGTGGTCACCCTGCGGACCGGCGGCCGTTAAGAAAGCGTCAAATCCCGGTCCGCGGGGACGGACCGCGCAGGGCCGCTCACCAGGCTTTGCTAGATTTCGCCAGGCCTCATAAAAAGGGTCAATTCAGGCGAGGGGGAGGCGGCGCTCGGCATGGGCAGGCGGGGCGCATGGCGCATCTATCTGGGCGCGGCGCCCGGGGTGGGCAAGACCTACGCCATGCTGAGCGAGGGCCGGCGGCGTGCCGGGCGCGGCACGGACGTGGTCGTCGGGCTCGTCGAGACCCACGGGCGCTCCCGGACGGCCGAGCAGATCGGCGACCTGGAGGTCGTCCCGCCCCGCCGCACGCACCACCGGGGGGCGCGGCTCACCGAGCTGGACGTGGACGCCCTGCTCGCCCGCCGTCCCGAGGTCGCGCTGGTCGACGAACTGGCCCGCGCCAACGCGCCGGGAAGCCGCAACGCCCACCGGTGGCAGGACATCGAGGAGCTCCTGCGGGCGGGCATCGACGTGGTCTCCACCCTCAACGTCCAGCACCTGGAATCGCTCAGCGACGTCGTGGAGGGCATCACCGGGGTCCGGCAGGGCGAGACCGTCCCGGACGCGGTCGTCCGGCGGGCGGACCAGATCGAGCTGGTCGACATGACCGCCGAGGCGCTCCGCCGGCGGCTCGCGCACGGGAACGTCCACGCGCCGGACGAGGCCGCCGCCCTGCCGCCCGGCTACTTCAGGACGGGCACCCTCAGCGCGCTCCGCGAGCTGGCGCTGCTGTGGGTGGCCGGCCGCGTCGACGAGGGGCTGGCCCGCTACCGCGACCAGCACGGCATCAACGAGCCCTGGGAGGCGCGCGAGCGCATCGTCGTGGCGCTGGGCGGCGGCCCGGAGGGCGATGCGCTGCTCCGCCGCGCGGCCCGCATGGGCGCCCGGGCCGGGCGCGCGGACCTCCTCGCCGTCCGGGTGGTGCGCAGCGGCGGTCTCGATGAGGGCTCCGCGGCCGCGGTCGCGCGCCAGCGCGCCCTGGTGGAGAGCATGAACGGGACGTTCCACCAGGTGGTGGGCGACGACGTGGCGACGGCGCTGCTGGAGTTCGCCCGCGGCGTCGACGCCACGCAGCTCGTCGTGGGGGCCGGGCGCCGCTCCGGCCGGCGGCGGGCCGTCGGGCACGGGATCGGGAGCGCCGTGACCAGGGAGTCCGGCGACTTCGACGTCCACATCGTCGGCCACGAGCACGCCGGGAGGCGCTCCGGCGCCACCCGCGCGAGCGGCCCGGCGCTGAGCCGCCGGCGCAGAGGGGCGGGATGGGCGCTCGCCCTCGCCGGCCCCCCGGCGCTGACCGGCCTGCTGGCCGGGACGGGCCTGCGGTTCGGCCTGGTCATCGACATCCTGCTCTACCTGGTGCTGGCCGTCGGAGTCGCCCTCGCCGGAGGGCTGTGGCCGGCGGTGGCCGCCGCGGTGCTGGGCAGCCTGCTGGCCAACTGGTTCTTCACCCCGCCCTTCCACACCCTCACCATCGGCGACCGCGACAACGCGCTCGCGCTGGTGATCTTCGTCGGGGTGGCGGCGGCGGTCGCCTCGGTGGTGGACCTGGCCGCGCGCCGCTCCCGGCAGGCGGCGCAGAGCGGCGCGGAGGCCGAGACCCTGAGCATGCTGGCGACCAGCGTGCTGCGCGGCGAGAAGGCGCTGCCCGCCCTGCTGGAGCGGGTCCGCGAGACCTTCGGCGTGACCTCGGTCGCGCTGCTGGAGCGGGCGGGGGACGGCTGGACGGTCCTGGGGTCGACCGGCTCCGACCCGTGCCCCGACCCCGACCGGGCCGACGCGCAGGCCAGGGTCGGCGAGGGCGAGGGCGCGGACCGGAGCGGCGAGACCGTGCTGGCGCTGCGCGGGCGCGTCCTGCCCGCCGCGGACCGGCGGGTGCTGTCGGCGTTCGCGTCCCAGGCCGCCGCCGCGCTGGAGTGGCGGCGGCTGGCCGAGGAGGCCGGGCAGGCGCGGCGGCTCGCCGAGGGCAACAAGATCCGCACCGCCCTGCTCGCCGCGGTCTCCCACGACCTGCGCACCCCGCTGGCCTCGATCAAGGCCGGGGTGAGCAGCCTGCGCCAGACCGACGTCGACTGGGACCCCGAGGACGAGGCCGAACTGCTGGCCACCGTCGAGGAGTCGGCCGACAGGCTCGACGGCCTCATCGGCAACCTGCTCGACATGAGCCGCCTGCAGACGGGCGCCGTCTCCCCGCTGACCCAGCCGATCTCCCTGGAGCAGGTGGTGGCGCCCGCCCTCCAGGGCGTCCCGGCCGGCCGCGTCGAGGTGGACGTCCCGGAGACGCTCCCGCCGGTCCTCGCCGACGCCGGGCTGCTGGAGCGGGCGCTGGCCAACGTGGTCGAGAACGCCGTCCGGCATAGCGCGGGCGCCGTCACCCTGCGGGCCGGCGAGCTGCGGCCCGGCCGGGTCGAGATCAGGGTCGCGGACCGGGGCCCGGGAGTTCCGGAGGCGGCCAAAGAGCAGATCTTCGCGCCGTTCCAGCGCCTCGGGGACTCGCCCCGGGGCACCGGCGTGGGGCTGGGCCTGGCCGTGGCCAGGGGATTCACCGAGGCGATGGGCGGCGCCCTGCGGGCGGAGGACACCCCGGGAGGCGGCCTCACCATGGTCTTCGCGCTGCCGGCCGCCGGCGCGTGCGGGGACGGCTCCGCGGCCGGCGGAGGGGACAGGGGGCCACTGTGACGCGCGTACTCCTCGTCGAGGACGAGCAGCAGCTCGTCCGGGCCCTGCGCATCAACCTGCGGACGCGCGGCTACGAGGTGGACACCGCGCCCGACGGCCGCACCGCCCTGGACCTGGCCGCCCGGCGCCGGCCGGACGTGGTGGTGCTCGACCTCGGACTGCCGGACATGGACGGCGTCGAAGTGATCCAGGCGCTGCGCGGATGGCTGCACGTCCCCATCCTCGTCCTCTCCGCGCGGCACGCCTCCGAGGAGAAGGTCCGGGCCCTGGACACGGGGGCCGACGACTACGTCACCAAGCCGTTCGGCATGGACGAGCTCCTGGCCCGCCTGCGCGCGGCGGTCCGGCGGGCCGCCCCGGCCGAGCCGGCCGCCGCCGTGGTGGAGACCGGGGCGTTCACCATCGACCTGGGCGCCAAGCGGGTGACCAGGGAGGGCCGGGAGGTCCGCCTGACGCCCACCGAGTGGAACATCCTGGAGGTCCTGGTCCGCAGCCCCGGCGCACTGGTCGGCCAGCGGCAGCTCCTCCACGAGGTGTGGGGCCCCGCCTACGACAAGGAGACCAACTACCTGCGCGTCTACCTCGCCCACCTGCGCCGCAAGCTGGAGCCCGACCCCGCGCGCCCCCGCCACCTGATCACCGAGCCCGGCATGGGCTACCGCTTCGAACCCTGACCCGCGACGGCGCGGCCGTGGACCGTCCGGTTCCCGGCTCCCATGTCCGGCTCCCTCCGTCTCCTCAGCCGTGCTGCCTGCCGAGGGCCTTGCGGATCGCGTCCCGGGTGCGGTCGGCGACGGCGGCGAACGGCCCCGCCACCAGGTTGGCGGGGGCGGACTCGAACCCGACGTGCGGACGGGTGGGGGCCACGGCCTCGGCGGCCTTCACCGCGGTGGCCATCCTGCGCAGGTCCTTCTCGGTGGCATGCCGCCGGAGCTGGGGAAACTCCTCTTCCTCCTCGTGCCGGGCGTGGTCCATGACGGACAGGCGCAGGTCGCCGAGCCGCTGGAGGAAGTCGGAACTCGTGGGGCCGAAGTAGTCGACGTCCGACAGGAGCTGCTTGGCCTGGTTCTCCTCGGCCAGGCGCGCTTCGATCACCTCGTGGCCCCGATCGATGTGACGGCGGGCGTAGGGGTGCACGACCTCCTCCTCGGCGGTCTCGTGCACGGCCAGCAGCCGGCGCAGCCGGTGGAAGGCCTCGGCCCGCTCGTGCCCGGCGGCGGCCTCGACCCGGTCGAACAGCCGCCGGATCTCCGCGTGCTGCCTCAGCAGGAGGTCGACGACGTCGCCGGGCGCGGCTTCTGATCGCTCACTCATCTTCCCCCCTGGAGAGTCGGCGGCGATGGTTGGCCCCTGCCCCTCCTGTGCTGCCGAAACATCCTCCTCGGTACGTCGGACGCCGATCGCGCGTGGTCAGAGGGCGGGGCTGGGCGGTGTCCAGCGGGCGTTCTTCGAGGGGACCCCGAAGTCGGATTTGAGTTCCTGCGGGATGGCGTAGTGCATGACGCGCCCCCGCGTCAGGGAGGACAGTTCCAGCATGGTGACCAGGTGGCCGAGCCGGTCGGAGACGTGCTCGGCCCATGGCCCGCGGTCCTCGGCCCATTCCAGGGCGCCCAGCAGGGCCGGGGCGAGCCCGATGAGGGAGTCGAACCGCGAGCGGGGGACCTGGAGCCAGTCCGCGGACGTGTCGCCGATGAGATAGCGGATGAGCGCGGGCACGACCGGGTCGAGCAGCTTCCCGGGGACGACCTCCTCGTACATGTCGATCAGCTGCCGGGTCAGGTGCGCCCCTTCGGGGGAGGGGCCCATGTGGCGCACCATGTACCGGTCGGAGAACTCCCGGGCCGCCTCCAGGTCCGGGGGGATGGTCGCGGGGTCGATTCCGAGGATCGCGCCGACGACGCGCCACGCGTAGTAGTAGGAGTCCGCGCCTTCGGCGGTGATGTGGATCCCCATGCGGTGCAGGGCGTCCAGGACCTGGATGCTGAACATCATCAGCCCGCCGAGCATGTCCTCCTGGCAGATCGCGACGGGTTCGGGCCAGTGGCCCTCCTCCTTCAGGTGGCGGCGGATGGAGGCGTGCAGGAGCCGCACCTTCTGCGCCGCCGGCAGGAACCGCCCGCCGGCCTGGAACGCGTCGGGCTGCATGAGGTAGACGGTGAACTGCCCGGTCTCGGCCATGCGGCGCGAGGGGTAGGCCAGCGAGTGCGTGGCCGACAGGAGCTTGGCCACGTGCGGGACGACGTAGCAGGCCGGCATCGCCGCGAACGACAGGGCGGTGGAGACGTGCACGTCGTTGTCGACGAAGAACTGCCGCGCCTGCTCCATGACGCCCCAGTCGATCCAGTCCGGCGGGGTCGCGGTCGCCTGGAGGTAGTCGCGCGCCGCGTCGGGCAGGCCGTCGGGAAGCGCTTGGCCGGAGGTCGTGAACCAGCGCATGAGGGTGTTGTACCTGCCCACCTGCCCGCTGCTGAACAGGGCCTCGACGGTCGCGTCGGCGAGCGGGTCGCCCTTCAGCCGCAGAGCGTCCATGTACCGGTCGGTGTACTCAGTCATCGGCGGTCACCTCGCAGATCAGTCGGGCCAGGGCGGCGGCGGCGTCCGGCCGGGTGCCGGCGAGCGCCGCGCGCGCGGCGTGCGCGCGTTCGTCGATCATCTGCCGGACGCGGTCCGGCGCCCGGGCGCGGAGCATGATCTCCCGGATCTCGGCGGCGCCGGCCGGGGTGAGCGGTCCGTCCAGCAGGTCCCGCAGGCGCCGGCGGTCGGGCTTGCCGGCCTCGGTCAGGGTCAGCGCGAGCAGGGCGGTGGGCTTGCGGCCGGCCAGGTCGTCCAGCGTCGACTTGCCGGTCCGGCGCGGGTCGCCGAACACGCCCCACAGGTCGTCCCGCAGCTGGAACGCCTCTCCGAGCGGCCGGGCGTAGGAGGCCAGCGCGTCCAGGGTCGGCGCGGCCGCCCCGCCCAGCACCGCGCCGATCCGCAGGGGCCCCTCGACGGTGTAGGAGGCGGTCTTGAACCGCACGATCGTCAGCGAGCGGGCCACGTCGGGCGCCGCCCCCGTCCGCAGGATCTCCAGGCACTCGCCCGCCACCAGCTCGCGGCCCATCGCCGTCCACAGCGGGACCGCCCGGCCGAGGAACGCCCGCGGCAGGCCCGAGGAGTGGAACAGCTGCGCGGCCCACGCCACCAGCAGGTCGCCGACCATGATGGCGAGGCCGTCGCCGAGCCTCTCGTGCGCGGTCGGCCGCCCGCGCCGCATCGGGCTGCGGTCGATGACGTCGTCGTGGACGATCGCCGCGGCGTGCACGAGTTCCAGCGCCGCCGCCGCGCGCACGGCGGCGTCGGTGTCCGGCTGCCCCGCGGCGCGCCACCCCCAGTAGCAGAACGCCGGGCGGATCCGCTTGCCGCCGTCGACCGAGATGCGCAACTGGTCGGCGACGGGCGCCAGCTCGCCGTCCAGGGCCAGCAGCTCGGCGACCTCCGCCTCGACGAACTCCTTCAGCGCCCGGTCGACGCGGGTCCGGAGGTCAGCCATCCTTGACCCGTGCGCCGGCGTGACGGGCCAGGACCTCCATGTGCGCCTCCGGAGCCGCGCCGTTGCGCCGCAGCGCCAGCTCACCGCGCGCGCGAAGCTCCTGCCGGACCTCGGCCGGACCGGGCATGCGCCGGGTCAGGCCCCGCAACCCCTCCGCCACCACGTCGGCGACCCCGGCCGCCAGGCAGAGCACTTCGTTACGCGAACCGGCTCTTCCGCCAGACTCCGACATCATCACCATCCGCTCCCTTGTAGTCGCAGTCAGTGATATCAGGAAAGCGGTGGGTCACCCCCGAAACGGGATGTCAGGACTGCCTCGCCGCCGCACAACGGAATAGTCACTCCCCGGCCGTTGCGAAGCGGGACGCGTCTCGCGCGCCAGCATGGACGGGCACCGTCTGGTTATGAGTGACCAGGTGACGTGCTTGGGGAGTAGACCTCGTGGTCGCGCAGCGGGCCGACGGTCAGGCCGGTGGCGCGGCAGGTCCCCACCACGCCGGGAAGGGCGCCGAGGGACGCTCTCCACGCGCCCGGCGCCGAGGTGGCGTCGCTGTCGTGCAGAAGGAGCGTCGCGCCCCCCTCCAGGCCGGGGGAGAGCGTGGCCAGCACGGAGCGGGGCGTCGCGGAGGCCGTCCAGTCCCTGCCCCAGGCCGTCCACAGGACGGGCTTCAGGTCGTCGCGACGGGCCGCGAAGAGGGCCTCGGCGGTGAGGACGCCGTACGGGGGGCGATACCAGGAGGGAGTGGCGCCGCAGACGTCCTCGATGAGGCGGACGGTGCGGCGCACCTCGGCCGAGACGCGGCCGGGGCGGGTCTTCAGGGCGTTGTCGTGGTGCCAGCCATGGACGGCGATCTCGTGGCCTTCGTCGACGATGCGCCGGCCCAGGGACGGGTCGCGCTGGAGCATCGCGCCGAGGACGAAGAAGGTCGCATGGCAGCCGAGACGGGCCAGCTCGTCCAGGAAGAGGGGCGTGGAGCGCGCGTCGGGCCCGTCGTCCAGGGTGAGCGCGACGTGGCGGGCTCCGCCGCGGCCGGCGAGCCGGGGAGTCAGGAGGCGGACGGGTGGAAGCCAGGTCGCGGCGGGCAGGGCGTGCGCCAGGAGGCCCCCGGCGAGAGCCCGAGTCAGATGCGACATGGGACCAGTCTCACAGGGGGATCGATCGCGTGGGCAAACGACTCCTCATCCTCTCGGCCGCCATGGGGGCGGGCCATGACGCCGTCGCCGGGGAGCTGGCGCGCCGGATCGCGCCGTGGGGCGTGGAGGTGTGCGTCGTCGATGTGCTGGACCTGGTGCCGCTGCGCCTCGGGCGCGGGCTCAGGCGGATGTACGGGGCGATGCTCCGCGGGGCGCCGTGGCTGTACGAGTGGATCTACCAGGCGTTCTTCGTGGCGCCGCGCCCGCCGCCCGCCTCGCCGCTCACCGTGCTGATCGCCAGAAGGCTGGAGCGGCGGACGTCGGAGCTGCCGCCGGACGCGGTGGTGTCGACCTTCCATGTCGCGGCGCAGGCCGCGGGCTGGATGCGCCTGCGCGGGCGGCTGGAGGCCCCGTCGCTCGTGCTGGTGACCGACTGAGGCGGCCGAGTTCGACACCCGGCTGCCGCACTGGTTCGGCGGCGACGGCGGGCCGGTCGAGGTGCTCAGCCTTTTCGGGCCGCAGGGGGAGCG
>NZ_JBFARL010000056.1:0-5354 GCF_040674655.1 Actinomadura sp. NPDC049753
CGGCCCCGTCCGGTTCGTCACCCGAAGCGAAGGATCCGCTCCCCCATGCAACCGCGGCGCCGGCGCCTCCATCTCCGGCTCCCCGGCCTCCCAGCGTTCGAGCAGCGCTGCGTCGGGCCTGCGGAACTCCGAGCGCGTCATCAGGTAGCCGATGCCGAGCGCGACCAGACCGGTGATCAGGGACAGCACCATGGCGCGGTCGGCGACCGCGCCGGTCTCCACCCCGGCGGCCTTCGCCGACAGGCCCGGGGCGACCTGGATGACGTAGTCGCTGGACAGCGCCATGCCCTGCCCGGCGATCGCGATCGCGACCCCCGCGCTGATCGGCGGGAGCCCCGCGGCGATCGCGGCGGGCAGCAGGATGGCGCCCATCAGCGGCACCGCCGGGGTCGGCCAGAAGAACAGGCTGATCACGTAGGTGACGGCGGCGAGCACCCAGAAGGCGGAGTGGCCGGACCGCATGACGACGCGGAACGGCTCCACCATGCGGCGGTCGGCGCCGAGCGCGCGCAGCGACCCGAGCAGCGCGGTGACCAGCGCGATGATGAGGAAGATGCTGAACAGCTCGGACGCCGCGGTGAGGCTGGCGTTGAAGATCGACTCCAGTCCCGTGACGAAGCTGCCGGTGAACACCCAGGCGGTGAGGAACGTCGCGGCCACCGCGGGGATGACGACGTTCTTGCGGGCGATCATGACGGCGATGATGATGACGATTCCGGACAGATAGATCCAGTGAGCGGCTTCCAAAGGACGCCCCCTCCCTGTACGCGCCCTCTGCGAGGCCGACGGGCGCAACGATTGCAGAGAATCTGCTCGATCGGTCCGAGGTGAACAATGAGGAACGTGCACACTACGCGCTTGGTCATTTTGTGCACCATGTCGGGCGTCCGGCGAGCGAAGCAGCGGTGCCCGGGGCCGGTGTGCACGGTGCCCAAGGAACGTGCCGGATCTTCGGCGATCGGTCCGTATCGGCGCTGATCAGGGGCCGCCGACACTGGCGGCATGTCAGAGCGCAGCCCCTTCGGCCTCCCGGACCGCGGCCCGTCCGTCGCGTCCGGCGGCATGGTCGCCTCCAGCCATCCGGCGGTGAGCCTGCTCGGCGCGCGGGTCCTCGCGGGCGGCGGGAACGCGGTGGACGCCGCGCTCGCGATGGCCGCCCTGTCCTGGCTCGCGCTGCCCGGCCAGTGCGGGGTCGGAGGCGACGCCTTCGCCCTGCTGCGCCGCCCGGACGGCTCCGTCGCCGCGTTCGGCGGCAGCGGCTTCGGCCCGGACGGCGGCGAGCCCGCCTTCTACCGCGACCGCGGCCTCGCCGCCGTCCCGCTGGAGGGCGCCCTCGCCGTCGCGACCCCCGGCGCGGTCGCCGCGCTCGCCGCCCTGCACGCCGACTCGGCCTCCCGCGGGCTGCCCGAGCTGTGGGCGCCCGCGATCGCCGCCGCCGAGGACGGCCTGCCCTGCACCCGCAAGACCCGCGCCGACATCGTCGAGCGCCGCGACGCGCTGGCCCGCGACCCCGGCACGGCCGAGGTCTTCCTTCCCGGCGGCCGCGTGCCCGCCGCCGGCGCGCCGATCGTCCAGCGCGACCTCGGCGCCTCCCTCCGCAGGCTGGCGGACGACCCCGCCGACCTCTACTCGGGCGCCCTCGCCGAACGCTCGGTGGACGCCCTGGTCGACGCCGGGGCGCCGTTCTCCGGCTACGAATGGACGGCGGGCGGCCGCTCCGTCCCCGAAGCGGCGCTGACCTGCGAATACCAGGGGACGACAGTCCACCTGACCCCGCCGCCCACGCCCGGCTGGATGGTGGCGCAGCAGGCGGGCCTCTGCGACGGCGTCCTGTCCGGCCTTCCGTGGCTGTCGGCCGAGGCGGTCCACCGGATGGCGTCGGCCGCCCGCATCGCGTTCGCCGACCGGTTCGCGGGGTGCGGCGACGGCGGCGACCACTGGCGCGGACTGCTCGCGCCGCCCGCGCTGGAGGCCGCCCGCGCCCGCCTCGACGCGGGCGACCTCCCGGCCGGCCTCCCGTCGCCGGTCCCCGCGGGCGGCGACACGACCTCCATGGTCGCCGTGGACGCGGAAGGGCGCGCGGTCAGCCTCATCCACTCGCTCGCCTTCACCTTCGGCGCCCGGATCACCGTCCCGAGCACGGGCATCGTCCTCAACAACCGCCTCGGCCGCGGCGCGTACCTCATCGACGGGCACCCGAACGAGGTCCGCCCGCGCCGCCGCCCGCTGCACACGCTGAACGCCTGGCTCGTCACCGGCGCCTCCGGCCGCCTCCTGCACGCGGGCAACACCCCCGGCGGGGACGGCCAGGTCCAGTGGAACGCCCAGCTGCTGTCCCACCTGCTCGACCACGGCCACGACCCCGCGACCGCCGTCGCGGCGCCGCGCTTCACCGTCCACCCGGGCAGCGACGCCGACGTCCTCGGCCGTCCGCCCGAACTGCGCGTCGAGTCCCGCCTCGGGGCCGGCCGGATCGAGGCGCTCCGCGCGGCCGGGCACGACGTCGCCGTCCAGGACCCCTGGGACGCGGGCGGCAGCGCCCAGATCGTCTCCGTCGCGGACGGCGCGTTCCTCGGCGCGTCCGACCCCCGCCAGGACGGGGTGGCCCTCGGTGTCTGAGCTTCCCGCCACGCCCCGCCCCCAGGGCGACTACGTCCCGGCCGTCGCCGAGCCGATCCGCGCGGGCGACCTCCTGGTCGCGAGCGCCGGGATGACGCCGCGCCGGGACGGCCGCCTGACCGCCACCGGACTCGTGGGCCGCGACCTGGACGTCCCCGCCGCGCGCGAGGCCGCCGCCCTGGCCGCCCGCAACGCCGCCGCCGCGGTCGCGGACGGAGACCCCGGCCGCGTCCGGCGGTGGGTCCGGATGACGGTCTACGTCGCCTGCGCCGACGGGTTCACCGACCTTTCGGCGGTCGCGGACGGCGCCTCGGCCGCCCTGGACGCTCTGGCGCCGGGGCTCGGGCGCCCCGCCCGCAGCGCCGTCGGCGTCCGCGCCCTCCCCGGCGGCGCCCCCGTCGAAGTCGAACTCACCGCGATCGCCGGTGACCCGGAAATGGAGACGAGCGAGCATGCATGAGGGGCTGAACCTCGTCGGGGGCGAATGGCGCCCGGCCAAGGACGGCATGACGTTCCAGCGGAGGAATCCGGCGGAACTCGGCGAGATCGTCGGAGAATTCCCCGACTCGTCGGCCGCCGATGTGGAAGCCGCCGTCGGCGGGGCCGTCGAGGGCGCCGCGGAATGGGCCGCGGCATCCGCGGACGAGCGCGCCGACGTGCTGGAGGCGGCGGCGCGGTGGCTGGAGGAGCGGGCGGACGAACTCGTCGTCGAACTGGTGCGGGAAGAGGGCAAGACGCGCGCCGAGGCGGCCATGGAGGTCTCCCGCACGCCCCGGAACCTGCGCTTCTACGCGGGGGAGGCCCACCGCGTCACCGGCCAGAGCCACCCGGCGCCCGACGGCGGGCTCGTCTACACGCGGCGCGAGCCCGTCGGCGTCGTGGGCGCGATCACGCCCTGGAACTTCCCGCTGAACATCCCGTCCCGCAAGATCGGGCCCGCGCTGGCGGCCGGCAACGCGGTGGTGTTCAAACCGAGCCCGGTGACGCCCCTGCTGGCGCAGCGCCTGGTGGAGGCGCTGCTGGCCGGCGGGCTGCCGCCGCGCGCGATCGCGCTGGTGCACGGCGGCGCCGGGCCCGGGGCCGCGCTGGCGGCGGACGAGCGGGTCGGGGCCGTGACGTTCACCGGCTCCACCCGGGCCGGCCGCGCCGTCCACGCGGCGGTCGGGCCGTCGCGCCGCGCGCAGCTGGAGATGGGCGGCAAGAACCCGGTGGTCGTCCTGGACGACGCCGACCTGGAACGCGCCACGCAGATCATCGTCAAGGGCGCGTTCGGGCTGTCCGGGCAGGCGTGCACCGGGACGAGCCGGGTCATCGCGGACAACGCCGTCCACGACGAACTGCTCGAACGCGTGGCGCGGGCCGCCGAGGCGCTGACCGTCGGGAACGGGCTGGGCGACGGCGTCGACCTCGGGCCCCTCGCCGCGGACTTCCAGCTGGAGAAGTTCCTCGACTACGTGCGGATCGGCGAGGAGGAGGGAGCCGAGCTCGTCACCGGCGGGCGGCGCCTCCCCGGCGACGGGTACTTCGTGCGGCCGGCCGTCTTCGGCGAGGCGGCGCCGGAGATGCGGATCGCCCGCGAGGAGATCTTCGGGCCGGTGCTGGCCTTCCTGCGGGCGTCCGGCCTCGACGAGGCCGTCGCGCTGGCCAACGGCACCGACTACGGGCTGTCGGCCGGGATCGTCACCCGCGACACCGGCCGGGCGCTGGAGTTCGCCCGGCGCTCCGAAAGCGGCCTGGTGAAGGTGAACCAGCCGACCTCGGGAATGGCGATGACGGTCCCGTTCGGCGGGCTCAAGGAATCCAGCACGCAGACGTTCAAAGAGCAGGCCGGACCTTCGATGATGCTCTTCTACACGCAAGAGAAAAGCGTCTACATCTCACCCCGGTAAGAAACCCGAGAAGGGATCAGGAAATGGCAGAGCTGCTGTCGAAGGACGCGTTCCGCGCCGAGCTGCAGAACGCGATCAAGGGCCGTGAGGCCAAGAACGCCTCGTTCAGCAAGGCGTGGGCGGACGGCGAGCTGAAGCGCGAGCACTTCGCCCGCTGGGCGGAGAACCACTACCACTACGTGGGCCCGTTCGCCGACTACCTCGCCTACGTCTACGCCAACACGCCCGACGAGTTCACCGGCGCCAAGGACTTCACGCTCCAGAACATGTACGAGGAGGAGCTCGCCGACATCCGGCACACCGACCTCCTCATCCGGTTCGCCGAGGCGTGCGGCACGACCCGCGAGCGCGTCGAGGACCCGTCCAACATGAACGCCATCACCCGCGGCCTCCAGGCGTGGTGCTACGCCGTCGCGATGCGCGAGCACTTCGTGGTCGCCACCGCCGCCCTCGTGGTCGGCCTGGAGTCGCAGGTGCCGAGCATCTACAAGAAGCAGATCGTGCCGCTGCGCGAGGTGTACGGGTTCACCGAGGACGAGATCGAGTTCTTCGACCTGCACATCACCTCCGACGTGGTGCACGGGGAGCGCGGCTACCAGATCGTCCTCGACCACGCGGACACGCCGGAGCTCCAGCAGCGCTGCCTGCGGCTGTGCCGCTGGGGCGCGGAGATGCGGTTCTCCTACACGCAGGGCCTCTACGACACCTACGTCAAGCCCGACCTGGTCGGCGCCTGATCCGAATCCGGTCCGGCGGGGGGGGGGGGGGCCCCCCCCCCCCCCCCCCCCCCCCCCGGGGGGCGCGCCGGGGGGCGGAGCCCGGGGGGGGGGGGGGGGGGGGCCCCGC
>NZ_JBFARL010000056.1:5364-40314 GCF_040674655.1 Actinomadura sp. NPDC049753
GGGTTTGGGTTTCCCCCACCCCCCGGCCAACTAAACCAACCTCGTTCCCCCCGGCGGGGGCGGCGGATCTCCCCCCTGCGGGGGGGGGGGGGGGCCGGCCCCCCCCCCCGCCGCCGGCCATCCAGCAGGGAGGACGACCGTGGAGCAGCAGACGGGCGAGTGGGTGCGGGCCGCCGCGCTCGCCGAGGTGCGCCGGCGCAGGCGCCTCGCCGTGACCGTCGGGGGACGGCGGATCGCGCTCTTCCTGGTCGGCGGCGACGTCTACGCGCTGGACGACGTGTGCGTCCACAAGCAGCGGTCGCTGTCCAAGGGAGCCGTCCTGAACGGACGGGTGATCTGCCCCGGGCACCAGTGGGTGTTCGACCCGGAGACCGGCGAGATCGAGGGCCGGGACGAATGCCAGCCGAGCCATGCCGTGCGCGTCGACGGCGACGACGTCTACGTCGACCCGCGGCCGAGGATCCTGTCGGAGGAGCACCCCTCATGAGAAACGTCCTGGTGGCGGGGGCGGGGCAGACGGCCGCGGTCGCCGCCCGCACGCTGCGCCGCCGCGGCTTCGACGGCCGCGTCACGCTCGTCGGCGCCGAGCACGAGGCCCCCTACCAGCGCCCGCCGCTGTCGAAGGAGTACCTGGCGGGGGAGCAGGAGCGCGACGAGCTGTGCCTGCTCACCCCCGAATGGTGCGAGGCCAACGACGTGGAACTGCGGCTCGGCGTCGCGGCCGCCGCGATCCGTCCCGCCGAGCGGGCCCTGGAACTGGCGGACGGCACCGCGCTGCGGGGCGACGCCCTGCTCGTCGCGACCGGCGGGCGCCCCCGGCGGCTGCCCGGCGTCGAGGGCGAGCGCGTCCGCCACCTGCGCACCGTCGCCGACGCCGACCGGCTCCGCGCCGAGCTGCGGCCGGGCGCGCGGGTCGTGGTGGTCGGCGCCGGATTCATCGGCTGCGAGGTCGCCTCCACCGCGCTCGACCGCGGCGCGCACGTCACGGTCGTGGAGCGGGCCGGGCGGCCGCTCGGGCACGTCGTCGGCGAGCCCATGGGCGACGTGATGGCGGCGATGCTCCGCACGAACGGCGTCGACCTGCGCACCGGCGAGAAGGTCGAGCGGTACGAGGAGACCGCGTCCGGCGCCGTCGTCACCACCAGCGGCGGGACGGCCCTGGAGGCGGACGTGGTGGTCGTCGGCGCCGGGATGGTCCCGAACGTCGAGCCCGTCACCGGCGCCGGGATCGAGACCCCCGGCGGCATCGCGGTCGACGAGTACTGCCGCACCGGCGTGGACGGCGTCTACGCCGCGGGCGACGTGGCCTGCCAGTGGCAGCCGCTCCTCGGGCGGCACATCCGCGCCGAGCACTTCGACAACGCCAACGCGCAGGGCATGGCGGCGGCCAAGAACATCCTCGGCGGCGCCTCGGCGCACACGGCGCCGCCCTGGTTCTGGTCCGACCAGTTCGGCCACGCCGTCCAGCACGCGGGCCACGGCGAGGGCACGGACCGGCTCGTCGTCCGGGGCCGCGTCGAGGACTTCGACTTCATCGCGTTCTACCTCGCGGACGGCGTGCTGCGCGCCGCGTTCACCGTGGACCGCGGTGGGGACCTCGCGGTCGCCCGGCAGCTCATCGCCCGCGGGGCCGTCCTGGACGCCGGGGCCCTGCGCGACGAGGACGCCGACCTGACCGACCTGCTCGACACACTCAGCTAGGGAGCGACCGATGGAATACCAGCGCGTGGCCCGCTCGGGGCAGGTGCCCGAGGGCGTCGTCCGCCGCTTCTTCGTGGGCGAGGCGGAGGTCGCCGTCGCCCGCTGGGACGGCGAGGTGCACGCCATGTCGAACTACTGCACCCACCTGGACTGCCTTCTGTCGTCCGGGCGGGTGACCGAGGACGGGCTGCTGTGCTCGTGCCACGGCAGCGTCTTCGACTTCGGGTCCGGCGAGCCGATCACCCCGCCCGCCACCAAGCCGATCAAGGTGTACCCGGTGAAGGAGGAGGACGGGGAGATCCTCGTGCACGTCCCCCCGGAGGACGCCGCGAACGGCGGGCCCCGACGGCGGCGGCCCGTTGGCCGAGCCTGACCCGGCGGACGGGCGCGGCACGGGGCGCGGGCCGTGGCCGGCGCTCGTCCCGCTGCTGCTCGGCACGTTCACCGGCACCGTCGCCAACACGATCGTCAACGTCCCGCTCACGCTGATCCTGCGCGACCTGGACGCCTCGATCTCCTCCGGCACCCTGGTCGTCGTCGGGTTCACGCTCCCGTTCGCCGTGCTGCTGCCGCTGTCGGGGTGGCTCGGCGACCGCTGCGGCCCCCGCCGGGTGTTCCTCGCCGCGATGCTGCTGCTCGGGATCGGCTCGGCGGGCGCCGGGCTCGCCGGCGACCTGGCCTCCCTGGTCGCGATGCGCGCGGTGCAGGGCGTCGCGACCGCCGCGATGCTGCCCGCCGTCATGGCGCTGATCGCCTCGCTGTTCGGCGGCGGGCGCCGCGGCCGCGCCCTCGGGCTGTGGGCGGCCGCCAACGGCGTCGGCCAGGCCGCCGGGCCCACGCTCGGCGGCGGCCTGGCCACCTGGTTCGGCTGGCACGCCGTGTTCTGGCCGGTCGTGCCGCTGTGCGCCGCCGCCGCGGCGCTGGCCGTCCGGTTCGTCCCGGCGGGGCGGCCCCGGCGCGTTCCGCTCGACCGGCGCGGCGCGGCCCTGCTCACCCTCGCCGCCGGGCTCGGCCTCGGCGCCACCTCCTCCGCCGCGACCCTCGGCGCGACCTCGCCCCTCCTCTGGGGCGGCGTGCTCGCCGGCCTCCTCACCGCCGCCGCCTACGCCGCGACCTCGCGCGGGCGGCCCGACGCGTTCCTGCCGCCGCGGCTACTGTTGGAGACCCGCTACCTGCGCTCCTGCCTCAGCGTCCTCGCGCAGATGTTCTGCCTGGGCGCCACGCTGCTCGCCGTCCCCGTCTACCTGACCACCCAGCGGCAGGCCGGCACTCTCTACGCGGGGGCCGTCCTGCTGAGCCTCCCGGTCGTGATGTCGGTGCTGGGGCCGGTCACGGGCGTCCTCATGGAACGGCTGTCGCCACGCGCCGTGCTGCGCGGCGGCCTGCTCATCCTCATCGCGGGGCAGGTCCTCGTCGCCGCAGTCCTCGCCGCGTCCGGGACGGTCCCGTGGCTGCTCGCCGCGCTCGCCCTGACCGGCGCGGGCGTCGCGTTCGTCCAGACGCCCGCCGCGACCGGCGCCACCCGCTCGGACGCCGGCCGCCGCGGCGCCGGCCTCGGCCTGTTCAACCTGCTGCGCTTCGGCGGCTCCGCCCTCGGCGCCGCGTGGGTCGGGGCCGTGCTGGACCGGGCCCCCGCCTTCGGCGTCATGTTCGCGGTCTGCGCCGCGACCGCCGCGCTCGGGCTGCTGGCGTCCTTCGCCGGCCCCGATCCCGCCTGATCAGCCGGGCGCGGCGGCCGGCGGGGCCATCTCCTCGTCGAGGGCGCCGGTGACCGTCGTCAGCGTGTCGATGTGGTGCGCCAGCCAGAACATGAACTGCGCGTCCGCGGAGCGGATGTCCATGCGCAGCGCGCGGGACGCCCGGTCGAGCTTGTAGAGCATCGTGTTGCGGTGCAGGCCGAGGTCGCGCGCCGCCGCGTTCAGGTTCCCCGACGTCCTGATGTAGGCGAGCACGATCCGCTCCAGGTCGCCGCCGTTCGCGCGGCGCAGCGGCGCCAGGGTCTCGCGGGCGAACGACTTGGCCTCCGCGCTGCGCGCCACGTCCTTCAGCGCGGCGAACACCCGCAGGTCGTCGTAGCCGCAGACGGGCTCGGCGGCGGTGTGCCACGCGAGGCCCATCGTCAGCCGCGCCTCGTGGTACCCGGACGCGACCCCGGCGGCGCCCTGCCCCGGGCGGCCGTGCGCGACCCGCAGGTCGTCGCCGAGGTGCGGGCGCAGCGCCCGGTGCAGCCGCTCGGCGAACCGGGCGGCGTCCGCCCGCTGCCCGTTCGGATCCGGCCGCTCCGGGACCTGCTGGATCACCACGATCGTCGAGCTGATCGCGGCGGTCAGCGCGCACCCGCCGGGTTCGAGGTTCTGCGCCGTCCGCGTCGCCGACACCGTCCGGCGCAGGTAGTCGCGGCCGACGGGCAGCAGCGACGCCGCCGCCACCACGTGCACGGCGAAGTGCCCGTCCACGTCGAACCCGTGGTGGCGGGCCCGCGCGCCCAGCTCGTGGGAGTCGGCGAACCGGCCGTGCACGAGCGCCTCCACGAAGTCCCCGCGCGCCCGCTCCTCGGCCGCCCGCACCGACCGCTGCCGCAGCATCTCCGACCCGATCAGCGTCGCGCCGTGCTCGGCGACCACGCGGTGCTGCGCCAGGTCGTGCGGGTCGGGCGGGCACGCCCGCTCCACCATCACCATCCGGCCGAACGCCTCGCCGCCCACCAGGACGGGCATGACGATCACGTGCACGGGAGGGCCGTCCGGGTCGGGCCGCAACCGCGTCTCGGCGGCGTGCGCGTCCGGCCCGGGTTCCTCGGGCAGCGCGGCCAGCAGCGCGTCCGGGTCGATCGGCGCGGCGTCCGGCGCCTCCTCCCAGGCGAGGCGCTCGCCGTCGGCGTCGCAGATGAGGACGCCGCAGCGCGACAGCCCGACCACCGCGCGGGCCATGGCGGGCACCCCCGGGCCGCGCGCGAGGACCTCCGCGAGCGTGCGGTGCACCCGCGACCCGTACTCCAGGATGTGGGCGGACTGCGCCAGCGCCTTCTGCCCGACGAGCCGGCTCACCGCCCGGTAGTCGGCCTCCGCGGGAAGCGCCAGCAGCGGGACGCCCGCGGCCTCGGCGGCCCGCGCCGCCGCGTCGAGGTCGGAGTCGACCCCGGGCGGCCGCCACGCCAGCAGCGCGGCGGCGTCCCGCCGGACGAGGTCGCCCACCACGGCCGCCGCCTCCTCCGGCGCGGCCACCGCCGTCACCGGCAGATGCACGGCGACCCCGGCGAGGTCGCGGTCGGGGTCGCCGGCGCAGCGGCGGGTCTCCGAGAGCGGGAGGCACCAGCCGACGCCGCGCTCCAGCCCCGCCCGTCCGGCGACGAGCGTCCCGCGCAGCAGCGGCTCTGCCAGCAGCGCCCCGACGGGCAGATGCCCGCCGGCGGTCGTGACGATCGCAGGGTGATGTGCCATGTGCCCACATCCCGTCGGGTTCGTTCGGCGAAGTGTACATAGCCCCGATGGACGCGGTCCTTCGAGACTGACGGGGTGGGAAGAGGTACGTGGCGGACGGCGTGACCTGGAGAAACCGTCCCTCACATCCTGCTTTACCGACCTGAATAGGGCAATACCCCTCTGGAGGCCCCGTGCACACCGTTCACCGGCTCACCCTGGAAGACGCCCTCGTCATGCTCGCCGCCGCCGAGGAGGAGGCGCGCCGCATCGGCGTCAAGCAGACGATCTGCATCGCCGACGACGGCGCGCACCCGATCGCGGTCCACCGCATGACGGGCGCCCGCCTCACCGGCGTGGACATCGCCATCGCCAAGGCGTTCACCGCCGCCGGCCACCAGCGCGACACCCACAAGTTCAACGAGCCGCCCGACGGCCCCGCCCTCCCGGGCAACGAGGCCTTCGGCATCAACCAGATGCACCCCGGCAAGTTCGCCATCTTCGTGGGCGGGTTCCCCATCGTCCACGAGGGCGAGGTCGTCGGCGCCGTGGGCGTCAGCGGCGGCAACGGCGAACAGGACAAGGCCGTAGGCGCCGCCGCCCTCAAAGCCTTCGAGGAGAAGATCGCGGTGTAGGCGGCCCTGCCTCCGCTGCTGCGGCCGATGCGAACGAGGACCGGGGCGGGTGGTGGTTTTTCTCTCTGGCGACATGCGTGCGTTGTGGTCAGAACGGTCCCGGTGATCTGTTCCAATGAACTGTTGTGCCGTCTGCTTCCTACCGTCTCGTGCGACGCGCGGGTCCCGCGCGGAGCGTCCCGCCCGTGCTCGACGAGCAGCAGCGGCGGGTGGTCGAGCATGCCGGCGGGCCGATGCTCGTGCTGGCGGGGCCGGGCACCGGGAAGACGACGACGATCGTCGAGGCGGTCGTCGACCGCATCGAGAACCGCGGCGTCGACCCCGAGCGCGTGCTCGTCCTGACGTTCAGCCGCAAGGCGGCGGGGGAGCTGCGGGAGCGCATCACCGGCCGCCTGCACCGGACCACGCGGACGCCCCTCGCGCTCACCTTCCACAGCTACGCGTACGCGCTGATCCGGCGGGACGCCGTGCTGAACGAGGAGCCGGCGCCCCGGCTGCTGTCCGGGCCGGAGCAGCTGCTGGAGGTGCGGCGGCTGCTGGAGGGCGAGCTCGCGGACGGCGCCCGTGACTGGCCGGAGCGGCTGAGGGCCGCGCTGGCGACGCGGGGGTTCGCCGAGGAGCTGCGCGACTTCGCCCTGCGCGCGGTCGAGCGGCAGTACGCCGCGGAAGACCTCGCCGCTCTCGGACGCGTGCGGGGCCGCGACGACTGGGCCGCCGTCGGCGGGTTCATGGAGCGGTACGTCGACCGGTTCCTGCTCGACCCCGTCCCCACCTACGACTACGGCGAGCTGATCCACATGGCCGCGGGCATGCTCGCGGACGAGGAGGTGCGGATCCGGGAGCGCGACGCCTACGACGCCGTGTTCGTGGACGAGTACCAGGACACCGACCCCGCGCAGGAGGCCCTCCTGCACCATCTCGCGGGCGAGGGGCGCGACCTGGTCGTGGTCGGCGACCCGGACCAGTCGATCTACGGGTTCCGGGGCGCCGACGTGCGCGGCATCCAGGAGTTCCCGGACCGCTTCCGCACCCTGGGCGGCGACCCGGCGCCCGTGGTGGCGCTGCGGACGTGCCGCCGGATGGGGCCCGAGATCCTCACCGCCTCGCGCCGCATCGCGCGGCGGCTGCCCGCCGGGTCGGCGGGCGCCGCCGAGCACCGCGCGCTGCGGCCGGTGGAGGAACTGGACGAGGGCGAGGTGCGCGCGGTCATCGCCGACTCCGAGAGCCAGGAGTCCGCGCTGGTGGCCGACGAGCTGCGCCGCGCCCACCTCCTCGACGGGGTGCCGTGGTCGCGGATGGCGGTCCTGGTGCGCAGCGCCGTGCGGCAGGTCCCGGTGCTGCGGCGGGCGCTCGCCCAGGCCGGGGTGCCCGTGGTGGTCGCCGGTGACGAGGTGCCGCTGGTGGGGGAGCCCGCCGTCCGCCCGTTCCTCGTCCTGCTGCGGGCGGCGCTGAAGAAGGGCTACCTGGACGAGGTCGTTGCCGAGGACCTCCTGACCGGTCCGCTGGGCGGCGCCGACGCGCTCGCCATGCGCCGCCTCAAGCGCGCTCTGCGCGATCTGGAGGAGCTGTCGGGGGGGCAGCGCCCACTGGGCGAGCTCCTGGTCGCGGCGGTGAACGACCCCCGCGAGCTGGTGCTGGTCCACGAGAGGGTCCGCGCTCCGGCGGAGCGGATCGCGAACCTGATCGAGGTGGCGCGGCGGAGCGTGCACGACGGCGGCACCGCCGAGGACGTGCTGTGGGCCGTCTGGCAGGAGAGCGGCCAGGCCGACGTGCTGCTGGAGCAGAGCGTCAAGGGCGGGACGCGCGGCGCGGCGGCCGACCGCGACCTCGACGCCGTGGTGGCGCTGTTCGACCATGCCGCGCGGTTCGTGGACCGGCTTCCCCAGGCGGGGCCCGAGCTGTTCGTCGACAACATCGCGTCCCAGGAGATCGCCGGTGACACGCTGGCCGAGCAGGCGCCCGAGGGCGAGGCGGTACGGATCCTCACCGCGCACCGCTCCAAGGGCCTGGAGTGGGACGTGGTCGTCGTCGCCGGCGTCCAGGAGGGCGTGTGGCCCGACGTCCGGCTGCGCGGGTCGCTGCTCGGCGTCGAGGAGCTGATCGAGCACGCGGCCGGGGCCGAGCCCGACGGGGACGCCGCCGCCGGCGCCTCGATGGCGGCCAAGATGCTCGACGAGGAGCGGCGCCTGTTCTACGTGGCGGTCACGCGGGCGCGCAGGCGGCTCGTGGTGACGGCCGTCGGCGGCGACGACACCGAGGAGCGGCCGTCCCGCTTCCTGAACGAGCTGCTCCCCGGCGCGATCGAGCAGTCGCAGCTCGACGAGAAGACCCGCTGGCTGTCGCTGTCGGCGCTGGTGGCCGACCTGCGTTCCGTCGCCGGCGACCCGTCCCGGCCGGAACCGCTGCGGCGCGCGGCGGCCGGGCACCTGGCCCGCCTGGCGCGCGCGGGCGTGCGCGGCGCGCGGCCGGAGAACTGGTACGCGATCACCGCGCTGTCCGACGGCGGGCCCGCGTTCGCCGAGGACGAGCCCATCACGATCTCGCCGTCCCAGGTCGAGGCGTTCACCACGTGCGGGCTGCGCTGGCTGCTCGCCTCGGCGGTCGGCGCCCAGGAGGGCGGGCCCAACGAGTACAGCACCATGGGCAAGGTCGTCCACGCCGTCGCCGAGATGGCGGGCGCGGACGACGGCGTCGACGAGGTCCACGTCGCCCAGCGGCTCGACGAGATCTGGAAGGACCTGGAGTTCCGCAGCTCCTGGTACTCGGAGAAGCAGCGCGAGCAGGCCGCGAGGATGGTCGACAAGTTCCTCGCCTGGCACCGCGACAACCCCAACGAGGTCGTCGCGCTGGAGGAGTCGTTCAAGGTCGACCTCGGCCGCGTCGTCATCAAGGGCCGCATCGACCGCGCGGAACGCGACGATCAGGGCCGCGCGGTCATCATCGACATCAAGACCTCCTCCACCGCCGTCCCGAAGGACGACCTGGCCCGGCACCCCCAGCTCGGCGTGTACCAGTACGCGGTGATGCTCGGCGCGTTCGAGCGGCACGGGCTGATCGAGCCGGGCGGCGCGAAGCTGATCCAGGTCGGCAAGGCCGCGTTCACGGCGAAGGCGCGCGAGCAGGAGCAGCCCCCGCCGGCCGAGGACGCCGACCCCGAGTGGCCGAAGAGACTCGTCGAGATCGTCGCCACGGGGATGGCCGGCGACGTCTTCCAGGCCAGGGCGAACGACAAGTGTCGCACCTGTCCCGTACGCTCCTGCTGCCCCGTCCATGACGAAGGCGGGCAGGTGGGTGAGTGACTGACTAGCTCGGGGGGAGCGAGGTGATCACGCCGGGAGAGCTGGCCCGGCTGCTGGAGATCCCGGCGCCGACGGAGGAGCAGGCCCGGGTGATCGAGGCGCCGATGGCGCCGATGGCGGTGATAGCCGGCGCCGGGTCGGGCAAGAGCGAGACGATGGCCGCCCGGGTGGTGTGGCTGGTCGCGAACGGCTTCGTCCGGCCGGAGCGCGTCCTCGGGCTCACCTTCACCCGCAAGGCCGCCGCCGAGCTCGGCGTGCGCGTGCGCAAGCGGCTCGACAGGCTCCGCGAGGTCCTGCCGGGCGACGAGCTGGAGCGGCTGGGCGGGGAGGCCCTGTTCGACGGCGAGCCGATGGTGTCCACGTACCACTCGTACGCGGCGCGGCTCTTCGGCGACCACGCCCTGCGCGAGGCCCTCGAACCCACGATGCGGCTGATCTCCCCGGCCGTCGCCTGGCAGATCTGCTCCCGGGCGGTGGACGCCTACCACGGCCCCATGGACCAGATCGACTGGCAGCCCGACACCGTCACCAAGGCCGTCATGGAGCTCTCGGGCGACCTGTCGGAGCACCTGCGCACGGCCGAGGACGTCCGCAAGGTCGGCGCGTGGCTCGACGAGCGGCTCGCCGCGGTGAAGAAGCCGCTCAAGGCGCAGCGCGACATCCTCGCCAAGCACGCCGTCCGCGAGCAGCTCATGCCGCTCGTCGAGGCGTACGGGCGCGCGAAGGCCGACCGGGAGGTCATCGACCACGGCGACCAGATGGCCCTGGCCGCCCGCATCGCCTCCAGGCATCCCGAGGTCGGGATGATCGAGCGGTCCCGGTTCTCCGTCGTCCTGCTCGACGAGTACCAGGACACCAGCCAGGCGCAGCTCGTCCTGCTCAAGTCGCTGTTCGCGGGCGGGCACCCCGTGACGGCCGTCGGCGACCCGTGCCAGTCCATCTACGGGTGGCGCGGCGCGAGCGCCGGGAACCTGCTGCGGTTCGCCTACGACTTCCCCTCGCAGCCGGCGGCGGCCCCCGGCGGACGTCCCGTGGCGGCGCCGGTCGTCCAGCTCAGCCGCTCGTTCCGCAACGGCGAGCAGATCCTGGAGGCGGCGGCCAGGGTGCAGGAGGAGCTGCGCGCCGAGACGAAGGCCGTGCCCCGCCTCATCCCCGGCGCCGGGCGCGAGGGGCGCGGCCGCGTCGAATGCGCGCTCTTCCCCACCGTCGAGGACGAGGCCGACCGCATCGCCGCGCGCATCGCCGGGCTCATGGCCGCCGACCCCGAGACCGCCCCGGACGGCGGCCCCCAGGCCGAGCCGCTCCGCTACTCCGACGTCGCCGTCCTCGCCCGGAAGCGGTCCCAGTTCCCGCTGATCAGGCGAGCCCTGGAGGCGCGCGGGATCCCGGTCGAGGTGGTCGGGCTCGGCGGCCTGCTCACCGTCCCGGAGGTGCAGGACGTCGTCGCCACGCTGCGCGTCATGCACGACCCGACCGCCGGCGCGTCCCTCGCCCGGCTGCTCACCGGCCCGCGCTGGCGCCTCGGCCCCCGCGACCTCGTCGCCCTCGGCCGCCGGGCCCGCGCCCTGGCCCAGGAGGCGGCCCGCGACATCACCCGTCCCGAACCCGCCGCCGCACCCGGGGAGGACCCCGGCCCCGCGCCCGGCGCCGCGCCCCGCGAAGAGGCCGACTCCGCGTCCGGCATGACGCCCGCCTCCGACATCGCGCCCGGTGAGGGGGCCGAGGGAGACGCCGGGGACGATCCCCTGCGGCAGCTTGTCAGCGAGTTGAACCAGGAGACCGGCAGCCTCGTCGACGCGCTCGACGACCTCGGCCCGCCCGACGCGTTCTCGCCCGAGGGGTACGGGCGCCTGCGCCGCCTCCGCGACGAGCTGCGCGTCCTGCGCGGCCAGGTCGGGCTGCCGCTTCCCGACCTGGTCAACGAGGTCGAGCGCGCGCTCGGCCTCGACATCGAGGTCGCGGCGCGGTCCGGGCTCGACCCCGTCACCGCCCGCGCCGACCTCGACGCCTTCATCGACGCCGCCGCCACGTTCGCGGGCGACGCCGAAGACCCGACGCTCGGCGCGTTCCTCGCCTACCTCAAGGCCGCCGAGACCGAGGAGTTCGGGCTGGAGGCCGGGCGGGTCGGCGAGACCGACAGCGTCAAGCTCCTCACCGTGCACGCCTCCAAGGGCCTGGAATGGCCGGTCGTCGTCGTCCCCGGCCTGGCCTATACGCCGCAGAAGAACGGATCCCCCGCCAAGGGGTCGATCTTCCCTTCGCCGCCGCAGAACGCCACCCGCTGGACGGCGAACCCGCGCGTCCTGCCGTTCATGCTGCGCGGCGACCGGGCCGACCTGCCCGCGCTGACCGGGCTGGAGAAGGACGACCTCTCCGCCTTCGACCAGGCGTGCTCCGAGCGCGACCTGCGGGAGGAGCGGCGGCTCGCGTACGTCGCGGTCACCCGCGCGTCCAGCCTGCTGATCACGACCGGCTACTGGTGGGGGTCCTCGGGGCGGCCGCTCGGCCCGTCGCCGTTCCTGGAGGAGGTGCGGGCGGTGTGCCTCGCCGGGGCCGGGTCCGTCGCCGTGTGGGCCGACCCGCCGGAGGAGGGCGCCGCCAACCCGCTGCTCGCCGACCCGGAGGAGGCGCAGTGGCCCGTCGCGCCGGGGGAGCGGGGCCGCTCCGACCTGTCGGCGCGGGCGCGCTACGAGGCGGTCGTGGAGGCGGCCCGCATGGTCGAGGACGAGATCGCCGGGCGCACCCGCCACTGGGCCGGGGACGCCGGCCTGTCCGACGCCGACCGGGGGCGCATGACGGCGTGGGCGCGCGACGTCGAGCTGCTGCTCGCCGAGCGCGACCGGGGGCGCGGGGGCGACGGCCTGCTCGTCGAGCTTCCCGCGCACCTGTCGGTGTCGTCGCTGGTGTCGCTGGCCCGCGACCCGGCGGCGCTCGCGCGGCAGATCCGCCGTCCCATGCCGCGCCCGCCCGCCCCCTACGCGCGGCGCGGCACGGCGTTCCACGCCTGGCTGGAGGGCCGCTGGGGGCAGCAGCGCCTCCTCGACCCCGACGAGCTGCCCGGCGCCGCCGACGAGGGCGCCGCCGACGACGCGCATCTGGCGACGCTGCGCGAGCGCTTCGAGCGGTCGGAGTGGGCGGCGCGCGAGCCGCTCGACATCGAGGTGCCGTTCGAGACCGTCATCGGCGACCGGCTGGTCCGGGGCCGGATGGACGCCGTGTTCCGGTCCCGGGACGGCGGGTACGAGGTCGTCGACTGGAAGACCGGCTCCCCGCCGCGCGGGGACGAGGCCCGGTTCGCCGCCGTGCAGCTCGCCGCGTACCGGCTGGCGTGGGCCGAGCTCGCCGGGGTGGACGTCGCGCGGGTCAGCGCCGCGTTCCACTACGTCTCCGCCGAGGTCACCGTCCGTCCCGCGGACCTGCTCGACGCCTCCGGGCTCGCGGCGCTGCTGGACGGCGTTCCCGCCGCCTGAGGGTTTCGCCGCCGCCCCCTGTTCACCGTGCGTGGTTTCGGGGATGATCCGGGCAACCATCCGAGGAGGCGACGTGTCGGTGACCCATGACGAGAAGGTGGTACGGGAGTTCTCCAAGCAGGCGGCCGGGTTCTCCGACCCGAGGCTGAACGCGGCCTTCACCCGCCATCTGGACCGGCTCGTCCGGTTCATGGACCCCGAGCTCGACCTGGAGGACGTGGTGCTGGAGGTCGCCGCGGGGACCGGGATGGTGTCCCGCGCGATCGCCCGCCGCGTCCGGCACGTGACGGCGCTGGACCTCACGCCCGCGATGCTCGCCGAGGGCAAGCGCGACGCCGACCACGCGGGCCTCACCAACGTCACCTTCGCGCGCGGCGACGCCACCGCCCTGCCCTACCTCGACCGGTCGTTCACCCTCGTCGTCACCCGCTTCTCGCTGCACCAGGTCGCCGACCCGGAGGCCGTCGTGCGGGAGATGGCCCGGGTCAGCCGCCCCGGCGCCGCGCTGATCATCGCCGACCTGGTCCGGCCCGAGGGGCTGGACGGCGACCCCGACCGCATCGAGCGCCTCCGCGACCCCTCGCACGGGGAGGCCCTCACCGAGGCGCGGATCGCCGAGCTCGTGGCGGCGGCGGGCGCGGAGGTCAAGCGCGCCGACCGGTTCGACCACACCCGCCCGCTGGACCCGTGGCTGGAGTTCTCGCACACCCCGTCCGACACCGCGGAGCAGATCAGGCGGGAGCTGCGGGAGGAGCTGGCGGGCGGGCCCGCGACCGGCATGCGCCCGAGCATGGTCGACGGCGTCCTGCACTTCACGCACTCCTACCTCTTCCAGCAGGCCATCGCCGGGTAGACGTTTTTTCGAGCAAACTTTCGACGCGTGTGACGCGTGTGGTCTATGTTGTCGAACATGGGTTCTAGCACCGTGCGTGCTCTCGACCGCGAGCCGGCCGCGCTGGCGATGCGCATCGGCGTGGTCGCGGCCGAGGCCGCCCTCGCCACCTTCGCCCGCAACCTCGACCTGGACGACCTGGAGGACGGCGTCGACTTCCAGGGCGCCATCGGGCCCGCCGAATGGCCGGTGTTCTCCCTGGTCATCGACACCCTCGCCGAGGCCGGGCCGGGTGACCGCCGAACGCTGGACGAGCGCCGCGCCGACGCCCTCAACGACCTCGCCCGCATCTGCATGGCCGCCAAGCGGAGCGCCGGCGCCGCCTGACCCTCGGGACGGGGCACGCCCGGGACCTCGCGGCCCTGGGCCCGGGCGTTTCCCTCATCGGTCGCCGGCGGCCGGCCGTTTGACCTTTCCGGTGCTGGTGCGGGGCAGTTCCCGGACGAACCGGATGTCGCGCGGGACCTTGTACCGGGCCAGGTGCGCGCGCACGTACTCCTTGAGCTCGTCCTCGGTGACCGACGCCCCGTCGCTCCTGACGATGTGCGCGGCGAGCCGCTGACCGAACCTCTCGTCGTCCACCCCGGTCACCGACGCCTCCGCGACGTCCGGGTGGCCGCCGAGGAGGTTCTCCACCTCGCCGGGGAACACGTTCTCCCCGCCCGAGACGATCATGTCGTCGGCGCGGCCGTCGATGAACAGCCGTCCCGCCGCGTCGAAGTGCCCGAGGTCGCCGGTGCCGGTCAGGCCGTCCCGCACCCGTTTGCCGCCGCCCCCGGTGTACCCGGCGAACCGCAGGCCGCCGCCGGTGTAGACCTCCCCGGTCTCGCCGGGGGGCAGTTCCCGCCCGTCCTCCCCGAGCACCTTGATCGTGAGCCGGAAGGACGGCCTGCCGACCGTGCCGGGGGCGGCCCGCAGGTCGCCGGGCGTGGCGATCGTGGCCCACCCGGTCTCGGTCGCGCCGTACACGTTGACGAGCACGTCGCCGAACGCGTCCATGAACGCCTCGGACAGGTGCGGGTGCAGGGCCGCCCCGCCGCACACGACCGCCCGCAGCGCCGGCGTCGGCGGCGCGTCCTCCACGTCCAGGATCCGCTGGAGCATCACCGGCACCGCCACGAGCGCCTCCGCCCGGCAGTCCGCGATCGTCTCCAGCACCTGCCGGGGCTCGAAGCGGCGGGACAGGACGAGCGGCATCCCCATGGCGAGCCCGACCGTCGTGTAGGCGAAGCCGAGCAGATGGAAGAGCGGGGGCCCGATGACGATCGGCCCGCCCGACCGGACGGGGACGCGCATCAGGTGGCTCAGGGCCGCGGGCAGTAGCGACGAGGCGGACAGATCGTGCCGCGCCCCTTTGGGCGTGCCGGTCGTCCCGGACGTCATCAGGACCACCCGGCTCACCCGCTCGGGCTTCACGGGCTCGGGAGCGGTCTCCGCGATGAGCGAGTCGAGCGCCCCGCCGCCGTCGGCCCACGCGACGACCCGTTCCCCGCCGAACCGCGACTCCTCGACGGTCGGCCCGAACTCCTCGTCATGGACGAGCAGTCCGATCTCCTCGCGTTCGACGACCTGGCCCAGTTGCCTGCCGGAGAAGTCGGTGTTCAGCAGCACGACGTCGCCGCCGAGCCGCGTCGCCGCGAGAACCGTCTCGACGAACCCCCGGTGATTGCGGCACAGGACCCCGACCTTCCCGTCGCCCGCACGGCCGCTGAGCGCCGCGGCCAGCGCCGCGGCCCGCCGTTCGAGCTCCGCGTAGGTCAGCGCCCCGCGCTCGTCGATGAGGGCCGTCCGGTCGGGGAACCGCAGCGCGGCCATCGCGCCGAGCGTCGCGGGGACGGGCCCGAACCGCGCGTACGGGAACAGCAGCCGCGCGGCCCGATCAGGCCGGACGGGCCGCACCAACCCGGCGTCCCGCACCGCCCGAGCCGCCTTGACCCCCGCCTCCGCAGCACCCCGCACCCGCTCAAGCAACAGCACGCCACTCCTCCGATGACCCGGCTTCGCTTCCCGCATACCCGGCTCCCGGCCGAGCAAAGGCATCTTCCAGCGATGGTCAACGTCGAGTGTGCCGCGTGCCGACGCCGGTCAGGAGGCGGTGAGGGCGGTGAGGAACCAGTCGAGCTCGCGGCGGGGGTGGTCGGGAGGGGACCAGCCGTTGACGATCGACAGGAGGTGCAGGTATCGCTCGCGGCGGGGGTCGTTGGCTGCTGTGAGGTAGGCCGCCAGGCGGGCGCGCAGGGCGGGGGTGTCGGGGCGGTCCTGGAATTCGGCGTAGGCGGCGGCGACTTCGGTGACGGCCTGGGCCGCCTCCGGTGAGCCGGGGGCGGCGCCTGCGGCGAGCAGGGGGCGGACGGTCTCGGCGACGCGGGCCACGGCGTGCTTGCGGGGCGGGCCCGTGCGGCGGGCGGCTTCGGTGGCGTGGTCGTCGAACAGGTTCCGCATCAGGGATCGGAAGCCGGGATCGCGCGCGAGTTCGGCCAGCTCCACCCACGCCGCCAGTTGCTCGGACGTGGGGTCGTCGGGCAGTTCGGGGGCCAGGGACCGGTGCAGGACCCGCGACATCGGCCCCGTGTCGGCGGAGCCGAAGGAGCTGTCGAGGAAGTCGGCGACGAGGTCGTCGCGTTCGGCGGCGGACAGGCGGGCGAGCTGGTGCATCAGTTCCATCTCCTCGGGGTCGCCGCCGCGCCGGGCGGCGACGGTCAGCACCGCGTGCCGCAGCCGCAGCATCCGCATCTGGGCGGCGACGGCCTCGGCGTGGGCGGCGGCCGCGTCGGCGGCCGCCACCTCGCGGTCGACGATCTTCTGGACGGTGGCCAGGTCGATCCCCAGCTCGCGCAGCGTCCGCACCAGGCCGAGCCGGGCCACGGCGTCGGCCCCGTACCGCCGGTGCCCCGCCGCGGTCCTGCGCGCCGGGACGATCCCGCGCTCGGTGTAGAACCGCACGGCCTTCACCGTGACGCCGGCGCTGCGGGCGAGTTCGCCGATGGAGTAGGTCGCCTCCCCGTTCATGGGCCCACCCTGGCATCTCCCCTCAGGGGAGATTCAAGGCCGCGGGCGGGTTGAAGCGGGACGGGACGGGGTCGCTCCACCGCAGCGGTGACGCCCCGGCCGTCTCGACGACGTCGGTGACGGTGAACTCGACCAGCCGTTCGGCGCCCGGCACCGCGGCGGCGTGCGCGGGGTCCCAGTCGGTGCGGGCGGTGCCGGTGAGCTGGAGGACGCCGCCGGTGCGCCAGTCGCAGAAGAGCAGCCCGGCCCGGGGCTGGACCTCCAGGTTGCCGAGCGTGTTGAACATGGCGTTGCCGGCGTAGTCCGGCCAGCGCAGCACGGTCGGCGACAGCGCGTGCACGAAGCCGGGAGCGCCGCCGCGGTGGGAGGCGTCGGCGTTGCCGTCGAGATCGGCGGTGGCGATGAAGAACGTGTCGGCGCCGGTGATCCACCGCTGCTGGTCGCCGGTGAGGGCGCGCGACCGGCGCGGCGCGGACGGCGTGGCCGGCTCCCAGCGCGGCTGCCGCTTCTGGATGTACTTGGGGCAGTTGGAGTACACCTGGTCGAGATCGACGCGCAGGCCGCGCTCGGTCGGGACGGCGCGGCCGTTCATCCGCATCCGGCGGTGCCGGGCCGGTTCGACGGCCAGCATGCCGACCGGCGCCGGTGCCGTGAGCCGGTCGTGCAGCGGATCGCCGGCCCCGGGGCGGGCGTCGATCGTGAGGGTGCGGTCGTCCTGGGCGTGCAGGAAGCCGGGCCGCCCGGTGACGAGGGTGGCCCAGACGCGTCCCCGGTCGTCGGCGGCGCCCAGGACCAGCATCGGCTGCTGGAGCAGGAACCTGCGCGCCACCTCGGGAATCTCCGCGCGGACGGCGCGGGAGGAGAACGCGCCCTGGTCCAGCAGCCCGGCGCGCCGCTGGGCGGCTCGTTCGCCTCGGTGGTAGACGTCGGCCGCCACGGCGGCCTCCTTTCGACGGGCCGGTGGGGTCAGAAGAATCCGCAGGTGGGGGCCGCCCCGCTGGGCGCGGGGGCGGTGTCGGCGCCGGCGGGCGCGTAGATCTCCAGGCGGGTCCCGTCGGGGTCGGTGAAGAAGACGCCGCCGGAGGAGACGCCCTCGCCGTGCGGGACGACGCCGTCGTGGGCGAACGTGGCGTCCAGTTCGCGCAGCACCTGCTCCGCGGCCTTCACCTCCTCGATCGTCTCGACCTGGAAGGACAGGTGGTGCAGGCCCGCCGAGCGGGTCGCGAAGACGGTGTCGCTCTGCTCCCACAGGGTCAGCACCAGCCGCCCGTCCCGGCCGAGGAAGGCCCAGCGGCGGCCGGGCTCGTCGCCCCGGGCCTGCACCTGGAGTCCGAAGACGCGCAGGTAGAAGGGCAGGGACCGATCCAGGTCGTTCACGTTCAGCCCCACGTGCCCCGTCTGCAGGGTCTTGATGGCGACCGTCTCCATGGCACACCTCGCAAACCCGGGCCTTCGCGCCCGGTCTCGATCTAACTGGCTAAATGAAGATAAGAGGTTAGAGGTTCGACGTCAACCGGCTAAGGCGGGATAGGCGGGTAGAATCGCGGTGTGCAGCCGGAAGACGGACCCGCGCGGCGGGACGCCGCGGACCCTCGTCCGCTGGTCGGGGAGCCGCTCTGCCTCGACCTGCTCAACACCCGTTGGGTCGAGGACGGCGTCCGGCACGACCTGCTCGACTCCACCGACGGCCTCGCCGTCTGGCTGCGGTCGGCCGGGCTGGACGGACGCGCGGCGGCCACCCGGGAGGCGCTCGACGCCGCCGTGCGGACCCGCGAGATCCTTCTGACGCTCGTGGACGAGGGCCCGTCCCCGCAGGCGGTGGCCGCGCTCAACGCCGTCCTGGAACGCGGCGCGCTGCATCACCGGCTCGGGCCCGACGGCCCGGAGAGCCATCCGCGGACCGACGACCCCGCATGGCTGCCGTCATGGTCGGCCGCCGCCGACTACCTGCGTCTCATGGCCGACAGTCCCGACCGGGTCAAGCCCTGCGCGCATCCCCACTGCGTGCTCCACTTCCACGACACGACCAAGAACGGCACCCGGCGCTGGTGCTCCATGGCGGTCTGCGGCAACCGGGCCAAGGCCGCCCGGCACTACGAGCGCGCGAAGACCGGACGTTAGGCGCGCGGCGATGGACCGGGCGTGCCCGCCCTGATCGAGTCGATCAGGGCGGTGCGCACGGCGTGGACGGCGGGGGAGCGCCAGCGGGAGGCCGGTTCGGCGAGCCAGAGATGGTGCCGGGACAGGCCGGCGGGCGGGGGAAGCTCGACGAGCGCGCCGGCGGCGAGTTCGTCGGCGACCGTGACCGTGGGCAGCAGCGTGGCGCCGAGGCCCGCCGCCGCGCAGCGCTTCGCCGTCTCGACGCCGCCGAAGCGGGGCGGGTTCGCCGCGGGGTCGGCGGCCCTGACGAGGGCGGCGAGCTCGTCGCTGTAGGAGCAGCCTTCCTCCAGGAGCAGGACGCCGGCCGCGGCCAGCTCCGCCGGGGTCGGGGGCCGGTCCCTGGGGAGGGCCGTGGCCGCCGCCGCGACGAGTGACAGGGGCCGGGCGCCGAGGTCGACGAGGTCCGCCCCGGACGGGTCCGGCGAGGGGTCGAGGACGAGCGCTAGGTCGGCGCGGCGGTCGGCGAGCGCGGTGAGCGCGGTCCGCGTGTCGGCGGGGAACAGCGACAGGGTCACGTCCGGGAGCCGCGCCCGCAACCGGGGCAGGAGGGGCGCGAGCCAGTAGGCGCACACGGACTCCGGTGCCCGGACCCGCACCGGGCCGGACGGCTCGGTGGCGGCGGCGCCGACCTCGGCGAGCATGCGCTCCTGGAGGTCGAGGATGCCCCGGGCGTGCTCGGCGAGCAGCGAACCGGCGCGGGTGGGGGAGACGCCGCCGGGGCGGCGGTCGAGCAGCGGCGTCCCGGCGAGGCGCTCCAGTGCCTTGACGTGCGCGGTGACCGTGGACTGCACGAAGCCGAGCTCCGCCGCGGCGGCGGTCATCCCGCCGGTGCGCAGGACGGCCAGGAAGGTGGTGAGGAGGCGCGTGTCCATCGAGTTTTCCGATGCCCTCGATCAATAACCATCGTTGGACGCGATGCTAGTCGCTGGAGCAGACTGCCCGCATGAGCGACAGCGCACAAGTACTCCGCTACACCGCCTTCGACGTGGACGGCGAGGGCGGCAACCCCGCCGGGGTCGTCCTGGGCGCCCGGGGCCTGGACGCCGCGCGGATGCAGGAGATCGCGGCCGAGGTCGGGTTCTCCGAGACGGCCTTCCTCGTGGACGAGGGCGGCGCGCCCGACCGGTTCGCGATCCGCTACTTCAGCCCGCTGGCCGAGGTCGCCTTCTGCGGGCACGCCACGATCGCGACCGCCGTCGCGCTGGCCGAGCGCCAGGGGACGGGGACCGTGCGGCTGAGCACCCCGGCCGGCGAGGTCGGGGTCGAGACCAGGGAGGCGGACGGCCGCGTCCTCGCCACCCTCACGAGCGTCCCGCCCACCGTCCGGGCCGTGGAGGACGCCGATCTCGCCGATGCGCTGGCCGCGCTGCGCTGGGAGGCCGGGGAACTCGACCCGGGACTGCCGCCGCGCATCGCCAACGCGGGCAACGACCACCTGGTCCTGGCGGCGTCCACGCGCGCCCGGCTCGCCGCCCTCGACTACGACTGGGAGGCCCTCGGCGAGCTCATGGCGCGCCGCGACTGGACGACCGTCCACCTCGTCTGGCGGGAGAGCGGGACGGTCTTCCACGCGCGCGACCCCTTCCCGCCGGGCGGGGTCGTGGAAGACCCGGCGACCGGCGCCGCCGCGGCCGCCTTCGGCGGGTACCTGCGCTCGCTGGGCCTCGTCGCCGCTCCCGCCCGGATCACCGTCAACCAGGGAGAGGACATGGGCCGTCCCAGCCGGCTGCTGGTGGACGTCCCCCCGGGGGACGCGGGCGTTTGCGTGAGCGGCACCGCCGCGCCGATGGGCTGACCGGCGGCGTCCAGTAGCGTTCGGGACATGCCGAACTCGACCACCGCCGTGACCGCAGACGATCTCGACCTCGCCGTTCAGCTGGCCGTCGCCGCTCTGCGGGAGGCTCCCCCGGAGGCCTGGGACGGGAAGGCCGGGTCGCTCGAATGGAGCTGCTGGGAGACCGTCGAGCACCTCAGCGACGACCTGTTCGCCTACGCCGCCCAGATCGCGCCGAGGACGCCGCCGGCGGACGGCGAGGTGCCGTTCGTCTGGGAGAGCCGGCGTCCCGGCGGACCGGCCAACGCCGTCCATGCGGACAGGAGCGCCGGGCCCGCGGGGCTGCTCCAGGTGCTGGACGCGTGCGGGGGGATGCTGTCCGCGGTGGTCCGCCGCACGCCGCCGGACGTCCGCGCGCACCACGTGTTCGGCGCTTCGGACGCCGAGGGGTTCGCCGCCATGGGGATCGTCGAGACCCTCGTCCACATGCACGACCTTGCGGACGGCTTGGGGCTGGCGTGGGAGCCGCCCGCCGACCTGTGCGCGCGCGTGCTGGGACGCCTGTTCCCCAGCGCGCCGCAGGACACCGCCCCCTGGCCGACGCTGCTGTGGGCCACCGGTCGCGGGGACCTGCCCGGGCGTCCGCGCGTGACGTCCTGGCGCTGGTACGGGAGCCCCCGCGGCTGACCGCCGTTCGCTCAGCGCCGGTAGTGGAAGGCCGGCTTGGGGTGCATCAGAAAGTCGTGGTGGGAGATGTTCCAGGCGTAGGCGCCGGCCATGGCGAAGGCGATGACGTCGCCTGGCGCGAGGGGCGGGACGAGGACGTCGCGTGCGAACACGTCCTTCGGGGTGCACAGCTGGCCCACCAGAGTCGCCGGGCGCTCCGGGCCGTTCGCGGTCAGAACCTCGAAAGGCTGGTCGTGTCCCTTCGTCACGGGCGTCCGCAGGTGGTGGGTGCCGCCTCTGAGAACGGCGTAGGTCACGCCGCGCGTGGTCTTCACGTCCAGGACGTCGGTGACGTACCAGCCGTGGTAGGCGGTCATCGCCCGTCCCGGCTCTATGCGGACTTTCGCTGGGATGCGCTTTAGGCCCTCCCCGTAGGTCTGCCAGTCGAAGCGGGTCTCCGGGGCGCTGTAGTCCACCGCCATTCCGCCGCCCACGTTCAATTCGGGGTCGTCCACTCCTTGGGAGCGGAGCCAGGGGATCGCCCATTCCGCAATCCGGTGGGCCAGTTCGAGCATCACCGGAGCATCAAGGCCGGATGCCAGATGGGCGTGGACGCCTCGAAGCGTGAGGTTCGGGTACTCGGTCAAGAGGCGGCCGCAATGGTCGAGGGTGTCCTCGTCCATGCCGAAAGGGCCGCTCATGGTGAGGGCGGCGTTCGGCACGTCCAGGGGCAGATTCGCGCGGAGCAGGACGTCGGCGGGCCCAAGACCGGCAAGGCGGGCCAGTTCGCTCGGGCTTTCCACGTGGATCCGGTCGGCCTTCAGCGTGCGGGCCGATTCCAGTTCGTCAGCCGTTTTCCCGGGTCCGCCGAAAGCCACCGGCTTGCCGGGGAGGGTCTCCCGGACATGGGCGAGTTCGCCGCCGGACGACACCTCCAGGCCGTCGACGTGGGGTGCGAGAGTCCGAAGGATTTCGGCGTCCGGATTGGCTTTGACGGCGTAGAAGACCTCCGTGCCTGGCAGCGCGGCACGTATGCCGCGGACGTGGGCTTCGAGACCGGGCAGGTCATAGACGTAGGCCGGGTATCGGTCGAGGCCCAGCGCGATGTCGTTCACAGCGGTCGGGGCGCGGCGAGCGGGTTGGGGACGGGGACGTAGGCCGCGCCGCGGTCGGCCGTCCGCGACCAGCGGGTGCGGAGGTTGGCCTTGGCGGGCAGCGGCACACCGGCGAGAAGAGCCCTCACCTGCGGGTGGCGGTCGTAGACGGCGAAGTGCTTGCGCGCCGTGCGCCAGAGGGTCTCGTCCAAGGCCGGGTGGAGGTCGGCCACGGCGGCGGCTATCTCGGTGAGGTGGTTGACGAGGAGGCAGTAGACGACACGGTTCCAGCCCTTGTCGGGGGAGTAGGTGAGCCCCTCGGCCACGCGGGAGGGGAGATGCGCCAAATCCCAGTGGCCGGCGGTCAGTTTGGTGCCCTCCATGTCGCGGAAAACGGCATGGACAGGCATCCCATCGGCATCGACGCAGACGAGGACGTTCTGCAGATGAGGCTCCAGGACGACGCCGTGGTCCAGGTAGGCGCCCAGCACGGGCGGTGCCACATGGGCTACGTACGCGTCCCACCAGGCTTGGGCGCCGTCCGGAGACGAGAGGGCGGGCAGCCCGGCGAGGACCGCGTTGTAGGGATCAGCCAGGGCTCCCGCGAGAAGAGGCGTGCCGGGAAGGGATGTGACGCCCTGCCGCAGGATCACCCCGAGGCCCTCGTACAGACGTCGGTCGGGGAGGGCCACGCTGCGGTAGGCGGGTTCTCTGAGGAACGTGGCGTTCAGCTTTTCCAGGACGGACGGCAGCAGTTCGTCGAGCGTCATCGCCCCGGCCAGCTCGTACCAGGCGTTCTTACGGACGCAGTTGGTGATGCGCACATCCAGGCTGAACTTGCAGAACACGTCGGCGTCCGGCAGATACGCGGTACGGACGGACGAGGTGGGCACCGCCTCCATGCCGGAGGGGCCGAGATTGACCAGAGAGCCGTTCGCCAAAGCCTTCTGCAAGACGGGATTGTCCGCCAGCAAGGAGAACTGCCACGGATGGACGGGGAGCAACCGGCGTCCGGGCGGCGCCGAAGGGCCACGCGCCTCCAAAGCCGCGAACGCCTCCGCGGCCCCCTCCTCCGCGACGATCTCTGCGGGAACGGCCAGCCACAGCGGACGGAATCGGGCCCTCGCCTCGGGCGCGTACGCCAGCCACTCCTCCGGCGACCCTTGGCGGGCCTTGGGAGACGGGTGGAAACGGTGCCCCGCGACAAGGGACTGCTCTGATTCGATGTAGTCGATGGGGCGGTCCTCAGCGGGCTCGCCCCTGGCGGCGAGGATCGCGGTGAGCGCGGCGTGGCTGTCGTCCACCTGGACGAGGAACTCCGCGTTCGGGGAGCCGGTCGCCAGTTCCAGTTCGCCCGCGACCAGGTTCGCCAGCCTGCCCCAGGCAGCCGGTATCCATTCGTCCTCGCGGCGTTCCTCGTAGGGCGGTGCCAGGCGGAAGGTCGCCCCGACCGGAGGACGCGCCAGTCCCGCGCGCAGCACGACCCCCGCGCGGGGCAGCCGGACCACGAGGCGGGCGCCGTCCGGCCAGACCTGCTGCTCGGGCCCGCACACCTCCCGGATCAGGCAGTTGAGCAGGGCGGTCGCGGTCGCGTCGTCGGCCGTGACGGCCGGTTCTGTCAGCAGCACGTCGTGTCCAGTAGGTAGTTGGGCCCCGGCGGGCCGTAGTGCTTGTTGATGTCGGCCGCGCCCGTCCTCGCCTTGTCGACGAGGGTCCCGGCGGTGACCATGGCCTTGCCGGGCAGCAGGTCGGCGTCGAGCGTGCGGGCGCGCAGGAACGCGTCCTCGGGCCCGAGGGCCGCGTCGAGCCGTTCGCGGATCATCCGGCGCCCGGCCCGCCAGGGGAGCAGGCCGCGCTCGGCCAGGCCCAGCGCGGGCGCCGCGGCGCACAGATGCAGGGTGATGGTGACGAAGACGCGGGCGAGGGCCTCGGGGTCGGACGTCGTCATCCGGTGGTCGACGAGGTCGCGAGGGTCCGTGCCAGGGGAGGGCGGGACGCGCTCGCGGAGGCGGGACGGGTCGATCAGCGCGCCGTCGTTGTCCTTGATGAGGAGGCGGAGCGGAGACTCGTCCACCACGAGCGCCACGTTCTGCTGATGCGCCTCTAGCGCTATGCCATGACGGAACAGCGTGACGTTCCAAGAGAGCAGCGCCGACAGGTAGGCGCCGAACAGCTCCTCGACGTCCCAGCGCTCGATGACGTGACCGTGGTCCGGTGCCTTGGCGAGCAGGGCCGCGACGGGGACGATGTGTGCGCGCGCAGTCTCAGACGGGAAACGGCGCACGAGATAGCCGAGAAGCGGGTCGTCGGCGTGGCCGTAAGTCTGTTCGTCGGCGAGGAGCACGGGAAGCGACGGCTCCCGCAGAAGGACCTGGCGCAGGATCCGCTCGACGAGCGCGCCGTCCGGGAGGGTGCCGGGCATGATGGTGCGCCGGTTGCGGAGGCCGAGGGTGCTCGTCGGCAGCGGCATCTTCACGTGGTCGAGCGGCGCCGCCGCGACCGTCCGCATCGACAGGGTGGGCGTGACGTGCAAGTACGGGTCGGGCGCGAGGGAAACGCCGGGCCGGGAGCGCACCTGCCGCGCCGCCAGCGGATGGACGGGGAACAGCGCTTCGGCCGCATCGTCCAAGCGCAGGCCCACGTCGGACGGCCTGGGCCACCAGGCGGGGAGCGTCCCAGCCAGCGTCGCGTCCGGCACGGCGGCCCAGCGCAGCGGGAACGACGGCGCGAACTCGGGCGCGTAGCGGCTCAGTTCGCCCAGGGACAGTCCGGAACGGCTCCGGCCGGTCGGATGCACGGGGTGGTCGTTGTAGGCCGCCAGCGTCTCGTAGAACGTGCCGGGGCCCTTGCGCAGCTCGGCCGGGAGGCGACCCAACCGCCGGTGGACGGCCGGACGCGCGTCGTCGTGCAGCTTGATGGTCGCCAGAGCCTCAAGGCATTCCCGCTCGAAGGACGCCGTGTCATCACGCGGGTCGGACACCAGGCGAACGGCATGGAAGACGTCGTTCAGCCTCAGGCCCTGCCCAGGATCCACGACGAGTTCCGAGAGAAAGGCGGGCCGAGCCTCCAGAAGACGCACGGAACGGCCCGGAAGCTCCAACGCCTGCCCCCGGACGAAGCGTCTCAGGCCCGCGTAATCCTCCCTCAGCAACGCGTCCAGGACGCGGGCCGCGAGCGGGCCTTCGGCATCGTCGCCTGTCACGCGATCGTCCAGTCGTGGGTCGCGCGGAACCGCGCCAGGGCGGCGTTCACTTCGTCCGGCCCGGGACCGATGGCGCGCACGGTGCCCAGGTAGTCGCGGTTGGTCCGGGTGAGGGAGACCGTGTCGCCCACCGCGCGCTGAGGACGGTACGCCAGCCGCACCAGGCCGTCCTCGAACTGCAGGGGGCCGGGAGCCGCGGTGAGGGTGCCGCAGCGATCGGCGATCACCGGCTCGGCGACGGCATGGCGCGGACGGGGGACCCGCCGCCCCGGAAGGGCCGCCCCGAGATGGACCTGAAGGATCTGCTCGAAGAGGGGCACGCCCAGCAGATCGGCCAGCAGGAAGTCGCAGTGGTCGCCGATCAGCCTGTAGTTGACCTCGATGACGCGGGCGCGCCCCTCATGGACGACGAACTCGGTGTGGCACGCCCCGAAGCCGACCCCCAGCGCCTCCAGCTGCCGCAGGACCTCCCCGGTCTCCGGGGGAGGGGCCGCCCACTCGAGCCGCTCCTCCACGAAGAACGGCGGCGGCGAGAGCGTCGTGCGGAACGAGCCCAGCACCCGCAGTTCCCGCCCGTCCCCCAGCGTCTCCAGCGTGTGGAGACGGCCCGGCAGGTACTCCTCGGCCACGAGCGGATCGCCGCGGCGAGCCCTGATCTCCTCCACCCGGGCGGCCAGTTCCACGGCGTCGTGGACGAGGAACACGTCCTCGCTCGCCACGCCCTCGCGCGGCTTGACGACGAGCGGATACGGCGCGCCCGCCGGGACCCGTCCCGCGTCCGCCGAGAAGACCGGGTCGAGGGACGCCAGGTGCCGCCGCATGAGCGCCTTGTTCTTCGCGCGGGTCGCCGCCCGCCAGTCCTTGGCGGGCAGGCCGAAGTACGCGGCGGCCAAGGCGGCGGGCGCCTGCAGGAAGTCGCTGTTGGAGAACACGGCGGCGGGCGGGCCCCCGCCGCGCGCGGCGGTGTCCTCGACGCGCGCGATGATGTCGCGGAAGTCGGAGACGTCGCACTCGACCACCGGCACGCCGGCGTCGTGGGCGGCGGGACGGTCGGTGAGGAGCGTGACGCCGAGGCCCAGGCGCGCGGCGGCGGGCAGGAACCCGTGCATCACCGAGTCGGTCGCCTTGCCGGCGACCAGGTAGAGAGAGGCGGCCACGACCGGCCCTTCCAGTGAGTGAGGTAAGCCTTGCCTAACTCGCAGTGATCAACCATAGTGGCCGGGGCGTCCTCCGCACGCAAGAACGATGGCACCGCGTGTCCCGGCCCGTCCCGCGATCCGCCAGGATGGGGCCATGGATCTTGTCGACCGGTGGGTGGCGCTGGCGGGGCCCCACACCCGGCACATCGGGACCGAGCTCGACCAGCGCTACGGGGAGCCGCACCGCCGCTACCACACCCGCGCGCACCTCGCCGCGGTGCTCGATCTCGTGGACGAGCTGGCCGGGCACGCCGAGGACCCCGACGCCGTCCGGATCGCCGCCTGGTTCCACGACGCCGTCTACGACCCCGAGCGCGCCGACAACGAGGAGCGCAGCGCCCGCCTGGCCGCGCGCATGCTCGCCGACACCGACCTCCCGGAGGCGGTCGTCGCGCGGGTCGTCCGCCTCGTCGAGCTGACCGCCACGCACGCGCCGGAGGAGGACGACCGGGACGGGCAGGTGCTCTGCGACGCCGACCTCGCCGTCCTCGGCGCGGAGCCCGAGCAGTACGCCGCCTACGCGGCGGCCGTCCGCGAGGAGTACGCGTTCGTCCCCGACGAGTTCTTCCGCGCCGGACGGGCCGAGGTCCTCAACGGCCTCCTGGCCCTGCCCCGGCTCTTCCACACGCCCGCCGCGCGCGAGCGCTTCGAGGAGCGCGCCCGCGACAACATGCGGACCGAACTCCTCCTCCTCAACGCCTAGACGCCGAGCCGGCCGTCCGGCACCGGCCGGGGCCGGTAGGCCTTGCGGCGGCGCAGGCCCGCCTTGGTCAGCCGCAGGAGCAGCTCCTGGCAGCCCACCGCCTCGGCGCCCTGGAGCAGCGCCGCCTCGTACAGCTCCGACGGGACGTCGTAGTGGTCGCGTTCGAACGCCCGCGGCGGCATGCCCAGTTCGGCGGCGAACACGTGCAGCTCGTCGTAGGACACGTCGCTGACCATGTGCGACCACACGCGGCCCCGCGCGGGCCACAGCGGCGGGTCGATGAGGATCAAGGCCACTCCCGCGATCGAGGCAAGGGGATCCCCTACTGTGATTCTCCAGTCTCGGGGAACCCGAGGGGGTCGGGACGTCCGGAGACCCCGGACAGAGGTAACTCAGCCCGACATTACGACATGCGAAGGGGCATGCAGGTGAACGACGTAGTCGCCTACATCCAGGCGGACCGCGACCGGTTCGTCGCCGACCTCAAGGAGTGGCTGGCGATCCCGTCCATCTCCGGGGACCCGGCGCACGCCGAGGATGTGCGCACCTCCGCCGGATGGCTCGCCGAGTACCTGCGAGGGCAGGGCTTCCCCACCGTCGAGGTCTGGGAGACCCCCGGCCTGCCGGCGGTGTTCGCCGAATGGCCCGCCGAGGACCCGCAGGCTCCCACGGTCGTCGTCTACGGGCACCACGACGTCCAGCCGGTCGAGCCGCTGGAGGAGTGGGAGACCGACCCGTTCAAGCCCGTGGAGAAGGGCGACCGGCTCGTCGGGCGCGGCGCGTCCGACGACAAGGGCCAGGTCTTCTTCCACACCCTCGGCATCCGCGCGGCGCTCGCCGCGTCCGGGCGGCAGGCCCCGCCCGTCACCGTCAAGCTGCTGGTCGAGGGCGAGGAGGAGGCCGGCTCGGTGCACTTCGCCGAGCTGCTGCGCACCCACCGCGACCGGCTCGCCTGCGACGCCGTCGTCATCAGCGACACCACGATGTGGGCGGCGGACGTGCCGTCCATGTGCACCGGCATGCGCGGCCTCGCCGAGGCCGAGGTCACGCTGCGGGGCCCGGACGGCGACCTGCACTCCGGCTCGTTCGGCGGCGCCGTCCCGAACCCGCTCCACGCGATGGTCTCGCTGCTCGCCGCCCTGCACGACGACGACGGCCGCGTCGCCGTCCCCGGCTTCTACGACGACGTCGTCCCGCTCAGCGACGAGGAGCGGGAGCTGTTCGCCCGGCTGCCGTTCGACGAGGCCGAGTGGCTGCGCACCGCCGGGAACAGCCGCGCCGCCTACGGCGAGAAGGGCTACACCACCCTCGAACGCGTCTGGGCGCGGCCGACCGCCGAGATCAACGGCATGTGGGGCGGGCACACCGGTCCGGGCGGCAAGACGATCGTCCCGCGCGAGGCGCACGCCAAGATCTCGTTCCGGCTCGCCGCCGGGCAGGACCCCCGCAAGATCCAGGAGTGCTTCGAGACGTGGGTCGCCGAGCAGGCGCCGCCCGGCGTCGAGGCCGAGGTCCGCGTCCCCGGCGGCGGCGTCCGGCCCTGCTTCTCGCCGATCGACTCGCCCGGCGTGAAGGCCGCGCGGCGCGCCATGGAGCGGGCGTTCGGCACCGAGGTGCTGTTCACCCGCGAGGGCGGCAGCGGGCCCGAGGCCGACCTCGCCGACATCCTGGACGCGCCGCTGATCTTCGTGGCGGTCGGGCTGGACGGCGACCGCATCCACGCCCCCAACGAGAAGGTCGAGATCCCCCTGCTGCTCAAGGGCGCCGAGACCGCCGCCTACCTGTGGGAAGAACTCGCGGCCGCGCTGCGCTGAACACGCAGGAGAGGAGCACGATGACCGACGCCCCGACGGACAGTCCGCACGCCCCGCTGGAGTGGCTCGCGCTCGCGCGCGGCACGCTCGACCGCGTCGCGCTGAACCGGCGCGACGAGGCCTGGCTGGACGAGGCGTGGGCCGACCCCAGGACGCGCGTCCTGGTCATCGAGGACGGGCGGTCGCCGGTCGTCTTCGAGCCGGCCCCCGCGCTCGTCCTCGTCCCGCCGGACCAGGCGCCGGACGGCGACCGGTGGCTCCTCGGCGTCGACGGCGACGGCGTCGCCCACTTCGGGGTGAGCGGCCCGCTGCCCGTCATCGAGGGGGCGGAACCGGCCGGGCTCCGCCGCGTCGGCGCCCTTCTCGGCGACCAGGACTCCGGCCTGCTCACCCACGCCGTCGCCCTGGAGCACTGGCACGGAACCCACCGGTTCTGCCCGCGGTGCGGCGCCGAGACACGCGTGGCGTCCGCCGGGCACGTGCGCGTCTGCCCCGAGGACGGCTCGCAGCACTTCCCCCGCGTCGACCCCGCCGTGATCATGCTGGTGACGGACGAGGCCGACCGCGTGCTGCTGGCCCGCGGCCCGCAGTGGCCGGCCGACCGCCGCTCGATCCTCGCCGGGTTCGTCGAACCGGGCGAGTCCCTCGAACAGGCCGTCGCGCGGGAGGTGCAGGAGGAGGTCGGGCTGCCCGTCCGGGACGTCCGCTACCTCGGCAGCCAGCCGTGGCCGCTCCCGCGGAGCCTCATGCTCGGGTTCACCGCGCGGACGGACGGGGACCTCCCGCTGCGCCCCGACCCCGAGGAGATCCTGGACGCCGCCTGGTACACGCGCGAGGAGCTGCGCGCCGCGATCGACGCGGGCGAGATCGTCGCGCCGGGCCCGCTGTCCATCGCCGCCCAGCTCATCATGCGCTGGTACGGCGGCGAGCTTCCCAAGATGCCGCCGTTCTAGGAGCCCGCGTATGCGGAAAGGCCCGCCGACCGTCCGGTCGGCGGGCCTTTTCCGTGAGTCTCAGCCCGCGTCGGCGATCTGCGCGAGGCGGCGCTTGACCTCCTTGGCGCTGGGGTTGGTCGCGGCCGTGCCGTCGGGGAACACCAGCGTCGGGACCGTCTGGTTCCCGCCGTTCACGCTCATCACGAACTCGGCGGCCTCGGGGTCGCGCTCGATGTCGATCTCCACCATATGGATGCCGTCGCGGGCCAGCTGGCTCTTCAGCCGCCGGCAGAAACCGCACCAGGACGTCGTGTACATGGTGAGCTGGCCGGCCGCGCCCTTGGCCCGGTCGGTCGTCGGCGTCGCCATCGCTTCCGCGTCTCCTTGCGCTCGGGGGTGTACCTCCGGAAGAACAGTAGACAGCCGTTCCGCATTCCGTCGTCCACAGGCGGCGGTATGGCTGATGCAGGTGAGGCGGGCTGCGAGTATGGGGGAATGTCAGCTGAGTCGGTGCTGGAGGGGCTCGACCCCGAGCAGCGGGCGGTCGCCGAGGCGGTGAAGGGCCCGGTCTGCGTCCTCGCGGGCGCCGGGACGGGCAAGACCAGGGCCATCACCCACCGGATCGCCTACGCCACGCTCACCGGCGTCGTGACGCCGCAGCGGGTGCTCGCCGTGACGTTCACCACCCGGGCGGCGGGCGAGCTGCGCAGCCGGCTGCGGCAGCTCGGCGCGCCCGGCGTGCAGGCCCGCACGTTCCACGCGGCCGCGCTGCGGCAGCTCGGCTACTTCTGGCCGCGCGTCGTCGGCGGCGAACCGCCGAAGATCGTCGACTCGAAGATCGGGCTCGTCGCGGACGCGGCGCGGGCGTGCCGGCTCTCGCTCGGCCGCACGGAGCTGCGCGACGTCGCGAGCGAGATCGAGTGGGCGAAGGTCACCCAGAACCGCCCCGAGGACTACCCCGCCGCGGTCGTGAAGGCGGGCCGCCGCCCGCCCGCCGAGATCGTCGACGTGGCCCGCGTCTACGCGATGTACGAGCAGCTCAGGCGCGAGCGCAACCTGCTCGACTTCGAGGGCATGCTGGAGCTGACCGCGGCCGTCATCACCGAGCACCGCGAGGTCGCCAACCAGGTCCGCGAGCAGTACCGGTACTTCGTCGTCGACGAGTTCCAGGACGTCAACCCGCTGCAGAAGATGCTGCTCGACGCCTGGCTCGGCGACCGCGACGACCTGTGCGTCGTCGGCGACCCCAACCAGACGATCTACTCGTTCACCGGCGCGTCCCCCTCCCACCTGCTCGACTTCACCCGCGAGCACCCGGACGCCAAGGTCGTCAGGCTCGTCCGCGACTACCGCTCGACGCCGCAGGTCGTCCGGCTGGCGAACGGGGTGATCGGGCAGGCGCGGGGCGCGCGGCACAAGCTGGAGCTGGTCGCGCAGCGCGAGAACGGGCCCGAGCCCGTGTTCAACGAGTACGACGACGAGGTCGCCGAGGCCGACGACGCCGCGCGGCGGGCCCGCAAGCTGATCGAGGAGGGCGTGCCCGCGCGGGAGATCGCGATCCTCTACCGGATCAACGCGCAGTCCGAGACGTACGAGTCGGCGCTCGCGGCCGCGGGCGTCCCGTACGTGCTGCGCGGCGCGGAGCGCTTCTTCGAGCGGCCCGAGGTGCGCGAGGCCGTCGTCCGGCTGCGCGGCGCGGCCCGGGCGGGCGCCGACGCCGAGACCGACGGGATGGGGCTGATCCAGACCGTCCGGCACGTGCTGAGCGGGGCGGGGTTCTCCGACCGGCCGCCCGAGGGCGCGGGCGCGGCCCGCGCGCGCTGGGAGTCCCTCGCGGCGCTGGCGCAGCTCGCCGAGGACATGGCCGCCGACGATCCCCGGGCCGGGCTCCCCGAGTTCGTCGCCGAGCTTGAGGAGCGCGCCGCCGCGCAGCACGCGCCGCCGCTGGAGGGCGTCACGCTCGCCTCGCTGCACGCCGCCAAGGGCCTGGAGTGGGACGCGGTCTTCCTCGTCGGGCTGGCCGAGGGCACGCTGCCCATCGTCTACGCCAAGACGCCCGAGCAGATCGAGGAGGAGCGCCGCCTCCTGTACGTCGGCGTCACCCGGGCCCGCGTGCACCTGAACCTGTCGTGGGCGCTGGCGCGCTCGCCCGGCGGGACGCAGGCGCGCCGCCCGTCCCGCTTCCTGGACGGCCTGACCGGCAAGACCACCACGCACACGCCCGCGCGCGTCGACCGGTCGAAGCGGCGTCCCGCCAAGGGCCCGCAGCCGTGCCGCGTCTGCGGGCGCCCCCTGACCGCGGCCGTCGAGCGCAAGCTCGGCCGCTGCGAGGACTGCCCCTCCGAGCTGAACGAGGAGCTCCTCCTCGCGCTCAGGGAGTGGCGCGCCGGGGTGTCGGCCGAGCAGAAGGTGCCCGCCTACGTGGTGTTCACGGACGCGACGCTCCAGGCGATCGCCGAGCACGCCCCCGAGTCCATGGAGGACCTGGCCCGCATCCCCGGCGTCGGCAGGGTCAAGCTCGACCGCTACGGTGACGCCGTCCTCGGCCTCTGCGGGCACTAGCGCCGCGGGCGAGGCGGGACGGGGCGGCGCGGGGGCGCCGCTGTCGCGGGGTGAGACCCGGCTCACTCGCACCGATAGGGAAGACTGGCCGCCGTGAAGGAATCGCTGAAGGCACTGCTGGACCTGCTCGACCTGGAGCAGATCGAGAACGACATCTTCCGCGGCCGCAGCCCCGAGGAGCGGCGGCAGCGCGTGTTCGGGGGGCAGGTGGCGGGGCAGGCGCTCGTCGCCGCCGGGCGCACCGTCCCCGCGAACCGGCCCGTCCACTCGCTGCACGCCTACTTCATCCGCCCCGGCGACCCGCTGGTCCCGCTCGTCTACACCGTCGACCGGGTCAGGGACGGGCGGTCCTTCACCACCCGCCGCGTCACCGCCGTCCAGCACGGCAAGGCGATCTTCACGCTGTCGGCGTCGTTCCAGATCGTCGAGGACGGCCCGTCCCACCAGGCGCCGATGCCCGAGGCCCCCGCCCCGGAGACGCTCCCGGACGGCCTGACCCGCCTCACGCCGCTGTTCGGCGAGGTCGGCGCGCGCGAGTTCGTCGCCCGCCGCCCGTTCGACATCCGGCACGCGACGCCGCTGACGTGGGAGGCGGCCAAGGACCCCGCCCTCGCCACGCCCGAGTCGAAGGTGTGGCTGAAGGTCGACGGCGAGCTGCCGCACGACCCGCTCCTGCACGTGTGCCTCATGACCTACGCATCGGACATGACGCTGCTCGACACCGTCCTGCTCAACCACGGGCTGGCCTGGGGCGACAAGCGGACGATGGGCGCCAGCCTCGACCACGCGATGTGGTTCCACCGGCCGTTCCGCGCCGACGACTGGCTGCTGTACTACCAGGACACGCCGTTCGCCGGCGGTGCCCGCGGGCTCGCCCGCGGCCAGGTGTTCACCCGCTCGGGGGAGCTGGTCGTGTCGGTCATGCAGGAGGGCCTGGTCCGGGTCTCCGACACCGGGCGCGGGGCGCCCGCCGGCCCGTCCGTGAAATGATCGTTCCGTAAGGGGCTCCCGGGAGCTTCGACGCTCGCGAGGCGCCCGGGGTTCTGCGGAATCCGGGTGAGGTCGCCCACGAAACCGCAGGTCAAAAATATCTTGCTTGATTCGGCGGAGTCCCCGTACGCTCGACGCGAGCAATCAACCGGCCGACCGGTGTGGATCTTGGATCCGCCGGACACGGCCCGAGGAGCCCGAGAGGTGGTGTGTAGTCCGGTGAGCAACACGTTGATCAAATTCGCGTCCTGGACCGCAGCCTGCCCCGGCGCCTCGATGCTCGGCACCTCCGTGCCCGCCCCGATGACCCGTGTCTCGAAGCCCGGCGAGTCCGCCGCGTATGCCGAGGCGTCCGTCTTCGAGGCGTCCGCCCTGCGGCAGCGTGAGCGCGGCATGTGGCGCGGCGAGCGCGGGCTGCACGGCACGAATCTGTGCGATCTGCGCTTCGAGCAGCGAATCCAGGACGACCAGGGGCGCAGTGTCTTCGAACACCTTCTCGAGGACATGAGCGTTCCGGCTCCGGCCACGGCCCACACGGGCGTCACCTTCACGGGTGGCGTGTCGGGTCCGTACCCCTGGAGGCGACGACCGGTCTAGAACAAGGCCGGCAAGCCCCCAGGCCGCGGATCCGACACCGGATCCGCGGCCTTCTTCTTTGTCCAGACCCACCGACACGCCCGTTGAGATCCAACGAGAGGAACAAGGGTGACTGTGATGCAGGGGGCTCTCGCAGTAAGCGAGGAGGACCTCACGCTTCCGTGCCGGACCGACCCGGAGCTGTTCTTCGCCGAGGCTCCCGCCGACGTCGAGCTCGCCAAGGCCCTGTGCCTGGAGTGCCCGCTCCGCAAGGAGTGCCTCGCCGGGGCGCTGGAGCGCAAGGAGCCCTGGGGCGTCTGGGGCGGCGAACTGTTCGTCCGCGGTGTGATCGTGCCGCGCAAGCGGCCGCGCGGCCGCCCGCGCAAGCACCCGCGGCCCGACGAAGTGGCCGTGTGAGGCGACGATGCCCAGCACGCCGGTGATCGGCCGAACCGAACCCGTGGACGCGGTCCCCGCGCGGGGACCGCGCCCATGGGCGGCCGGGGAGAACGAGATGACACCGCTCAGCGAGATGACGTTGCTCAGCCAGGACCTGTCCCGGGAGCGACCACCCGTGCCCGACGAGCTCGCCGCCCGCGTGGTCGCGCTCAGGCGGGCCCGCCGGGAGGCGCGGACGAGGGCGTCGCGGGTGCGGCGCGTCCTGCTCGCGCCCACCGCGGCCGGCGAGGTGTACGCGCACCCGCGGCCGCGGCACCGGGACTGACGGACGATCCGGGCCCGGACCTCGGTCCGGGGGGGGCCGCCCCCCCGGGGGGGGGGCCCCGGGGGGGGCGCCAGGGCCCGGGTGCGGCGGCTGTACCGCCCGCTGACCCGGTTCGGGGTCGCCGTC